>JAWXUG010000001.1:0-5544 GCA_044432885.1 Erysipelotrichaceae bacterium
CATTCAATAACTGAGTGTTTTCTATGACTCCATTATTTTTTACAAATAAGTTTATAAAGACAATGGTCGAAACCAAAACAACTGTTAACATAATCATCATTGTTAAAAATATTTTTTTTCTTAATTTAGCTATCATTGCCTACCTCTAAATAATATCCAATATTGCGTGATACCTTGATTAAAACAGACGATTTTAAATAAGTTAATTTTTTTCTAATAAATGAAATATAAACTTCTACATTATTATATTCACTTTCATCATCAAAACCCCACACTTTTTCAAAAATTTGTTCCTTTGATAAAATTTGATTTGGATGTCTCATAAATAACTCTAAGATTTGATATTCTTTAGCTCCTAGCTTAATCGCATGTTGAGTTGTTTGACACTCTTTTGTTAAAGTATTTAATTTTAAATCACCAAATTCTATATCATTATCTACAACTTCACTTTTTCGACGAGTAAGTGCTCTAATGCGTGCTAAAAATTCACCTGTATCAAAAGGCTTTGTCAAATAATCATCTGCCCCATAATCTAACCCTTTGATTTTATCTTCAACCTCCGACTTCGCTGTCAACAACAAAATTGGAGCTTGTATTTTTTGTTCACGTAAGTTTCTTAATATATCTAATCCATTTAATTTAGGTAACATAATGTCTAAAATGATTAAGTCATAAATATCACTTAATCCAGCATCAAGTCCTGATACGCCGTCTGCACATAAATCACATACATACCCATGTTTGATTAAGATTTCATTTAGCGCATCACGTAGTCCTTTTTCATCTTCTACTATTAAAATTCTCATCCTGATTACCTCACACTAATTGTATCATTTCACCTTGAATAAAGATTGAATAAAATTAAAGTTTTTTCAATCTTACTTCAAGTCTCACACACTATACTTTCAAACAGTAGGGAAAACCCTAATGAAAGGATAGAAAATGAAAAACATATTTGCAAAAATCAAAAATTCATTTAAAAAGTTAACAAAGAAAAAAATTATTTTAATTTTAATAGTATTGGCGGCTGCTGGTGGAGCTGGATGGTACTTCTTCGGAAGTCCACAACAAATGATGCCAACATCTACAACTACCTCTTATATAAGGACCACAACATTATCTAAAACAGTATTGGAGGAAACCATTTCATCTACTGGCTCTGTTTCAAGCAACAATACATCGAATGTATCCGCTGAAACAAGTGCTATCATCTCAGAAATTTATGTTTCTGTTGGTGATTATGTAGAAGAGGGTCAAACGGTTATCACCCTTGAACAAGATAGTATTCTTGAAAAAATTGAAGAATTATTAGAAGATATCGAAGAAGCGCAAGAAGATCTACAAGAGGCTTATGATGATGCCTTAGAAGCAAAGGATGATGCTTGGTATACAGCCTTTGGTGGAAGTTATGGTACTGAATACAAAGAGTCAGCTGCTTTATCTGCATTAAATACTGCTAAGGCTACATTGACTACTTACCAATCTGCTTACAATACTGCAGTAAGTGCAGAATCAGCAGCAGGTACTGCAGTTAACACAACATACAATGCATATCAAACTGCATATAATGCACTTGAGAAAGAGTCATGTGATGATAATGAAACTTGTAGTCTTGCATATTCGGCTTACACATCGGCACAAGAAACTTATACAGGCGCTGCTACTACATTAGCTACTAAACTTGCTGATTTAAATGAAGCTAAGGATCGTGTAGGTTATACAGCTCTTGAAACAGCATACAACACTGCAGTTGCAAATCATGAAGTTGCTTTTGCTGCATATCTTGCTGCAGAAAATGCCTTAACAACTGCAACAGAAAACTTAGAAGGTGGATCAGATACACAAATAGAAAGTCTACAAGAACAACTTGATGATTACTATGAAGAAATATCAGAATACACCCTAACAGCTTCTACGAGTGGTACTGTAACTTCGGTAAATGCAACCGTAGGTGCATCAAGTGGAAGTGGTACATTGGTTGTTATTGAAGATACTGAAGATTTAATCATTGAAATTTCAGTTGATGAATCAGATATTAAAAGTGTTGTAGTTGGACTACCTTGTAACATTTATTCAGATGCAACAACTGAAACCATTACAGGTGAAGTTATCTCTGTATCCCCTGTTGCAAGTTCAAGTGGAATGGGATCTACCGCAAGTACATTTACAGTAACTGTTGCCGTAAACAATGGTTCAAATGGTTTATTAATTGGTATGAATGCCCAAGTAGATATTATTCTATCTCAAACTGAAGGTGTATATGCTGTTCCAATTGATGCAATTGAAGAAATTGATGGTGTAAGCTATGTTTACAAACAAGTTGGTGAAGATGAATTTGAATTAATGGAAGTAACAGTGGGTCAAGAAAACAACTACTATGTAGAAATCACTGGTGAAAATGTGGTAGACGGTGTGGTTATCCGCTCTAGTGCAAATCTTGAAGAAGCAACTTCTACTACCGAAGAAACAACTACAATGCCTGGTATGGATATGATGAGTGGCGAAATGAGTAGTGGTATGGATATGCAAAGTAGTTCAGGACAAATGCAAGGACAAATGGGTAGATAGTTATGGAAGCTTTAATCGACTTAACCAATATTCGTAAAAAATACTTTGTTGGTCTACCAAACGAACTTGAAGTATTACATGGCATTGATTTAAAAATATATCCTGGTGAATTTCTAGCCATCGTTGGTGAAAGTGGATCTGGTAAGAGTACGCTCATGAATATTATTGGTGCACTAGATAAACCAACTGAAGGTGAATATATTTTAAATTCTATAAATATAAAAGATTTTAACGAAAATGAAAAAGCACGTATTAGAAATAAAGAAATAGGATTCGTTTTCCAAAACTTCAATCTTATAGGAAGAAGTACTGCATTAAAGAATGTAGAATTGCCTATGTTATATGCAAAAGTACCTACTAAAGAAAGAATAGAGCGCGCAAGTGAGTTATTAGAACTTGTCAACATGAAGGAACGTATGCATCATCAGCCTAACGAATTGTCAGGTGGGCAAAAACAAAGGGTTGCGATTGCTCGTGCATTAAGTAATCGTCCCTCATTAATCTTAGCCGACGAGCCAACAGGAGCTTTAGATTCTGAAACATCGGAACAAATTATGAAAATATTAAAAGATTTACACAAAACAACCAATACGACTGTCCTTATTATTACCCACAGTCAGGATGTTGCGAAACAATGTGATCGTATTGTCACTTTACAAGATGGAAATATCATCTCTGACATTACTCAAGGAGGTGTAAATGAAGGATAATATACTATTAGCCTTTGGCTCTTTAAAAAGTAATAAAATGAGATCCCTGCTAACAATGTTAGGAATCATCATTGGGATTGGTTCAGTTATCGCCATTGTTACGGTAGGTAACTCAATGACCTCATCCATTAACTCTACGATGTCAGCTTTTGGAACCAATCAGATTACTGTTTCTTTAACTTCAAATGATGAATCTAGTCGTATCTTCTCTCGTAGTGGATATAGTGAAGAGGATTATATTAATGATGAAATGATTGCTGAATACAAAGAATTATTTGAAGATGTCATTGAAGGGGTCTTAGTAACAGAAACCGTTTCAAGTTTAACTGCAACCTACGACAGTACAGATGCTTCTTTAATGACATCAGGTGTTGGGGTAGATGTAATCTATTCTACAGGGTTTGAACTAGTGAGTGGACGTTCCTTCAAAGACAGTGATATTGAAGATGCTAAAAACTTATGTATCATTGAGGAAGATTTAGCCGAATTATTCTTTCCTTATGAAGAAGCAATCGGTCAACAAATAAAAGTCTATAACAATACAACTATCGAATACTTCTATATTATTGGTATTGTAGAAAGCAGTGATGATGACTCTAGTTATTCAAGTAGTGATGAAGATATTTATATGATGTATATCCCGATTACTACTGCTAAAGACATGAATAATTCTGATGATGGTTATACTAGTATTACCGTTGTTGGTGACACTACGACTGATTTGGATGCCTTGTTAACAAATACTGAAATATTCTACGCTTCATTTTATACACATAATGAAAGCTATACGATATCTGCAACTAACCCTGCTGATATGTTAGAAAGCTTCACAGAAATGTTAACTACTGTACAACTTGCAATTTCAGCCATTGCTGCTATCTCTTTATTAGTAGGTGGTATCGGGGTTATGAATATCATGCTGGTTTCTATTACAGAAAGAACACGTGAGATTGGGACAAGAAAAGCACTTGGTGCTCCAAACTTTGACATACTATCACAATTTGTAATAGAGGCTGTAGTCATTTGTCTTGTCGGTGGTATTCTTGGAATCATTGTTGGGGTAGGTCTTGGTAGTATTGCGAGTACTATTATGGGTTATCCTGCTGCGCCAAGTATCCCAGCAATTGTCTTCTCAGTTGGTTTCTCAATGTTTATTGGATTATTCTTTGGTTACTACCCTGCATCTAAAGCAGCAAAATTAGATCCAATTGACGCATTAAGATATGAATAATCAAATATATTAATAGAATCGAGTAGAGGCTAATCGTTAAAGATTTCGCCCCTCTCACACCACCGTACGTACGGTTTTCCGTATACGGCGGTTCAAACTGTATTTAAACGTGAACTTTTAGATAGAGGGTTAGTGGAAACACTAGTCCTCTTTTTTCTAATCTTAGGTTAGTTATCGTATTCTTAATCGTTGCCGACTTGCAAATGTACTGATAACTTTTCCTACAATTTGCTGTGCGATATGCGTTAGAATGATTTGCTCCTAATTTAATAAGAGCCTTGTATTTCGTCTTAGTTTTCTTCCATTGTTTCCAGATTACAACCCTTACTCTTGTTCGTAATCTTTCACTTATTTGAGCTAAGATGTTTTTCATCTTCGCTTTCCTAAAATAGTTCACCCAACCTCTAATAAGTTGATTTAACTTTGTTATTCTAGCATCTAAGGATATGCTCCAGTTTCTTTTTGTCAATCTTTTAAGTTCTCTTTTAAACTTTTGGATTGATGTTTTATGTGGTCTGCATTCCCATTTGCCATTCATTTTTACATAGCTAAATCCTAAAAATTTATTATTCATTGGTCTTGTTATTTTAGTCTTTTCGGCATTTACAATTAGTCCTAGTTTCTTTTCGATGAATGTGGTTATGGATGTTAACACTCTGTTTGCTGCTTTTTCACTTTTCACAAATATGTTACAATCATCTGCATACCTTACAAAATTTAAACCTCTTGTTTCCAGTTCTTTATCAAGTTCATTTAACATTATATTTGATAATAGTGGACTTAGATTTCCTCCCTGTGGTGTCCCTATGGTTGTCTTTTCATATTTACCATTTATCATTACACCACTCACCAAAAACTTTCTTATTAATGATATTACATCATCATCTTTGATTGTTCGATAGATTATATTCATTAATCTGTCATGGTGTACTGTATCGAAAAAGCGTTCAAGGTCTATGTCTATTATCCATTCATATCCATCATTTAGAATTTCTAAACTTCTTGTTATTGCCATTTCACAGCTTCTTTTTGGTC
>JAWXUG010000002.1:0-38587 GCA_044432885.1 Erysipelotrichaceae bacterium
GTAGTGAGGTGGCACATGGAAAAACTAGGAGATAGTCTAAAAAGACTTCGTGAAGCAAAAGGCTTAAATCAAGTAGAGCTAGGGGCTCTTTTAGGTGTGAGCAATAAAAGTATTTCAAGATATGAAAGTGGCGAAGTAGAACCTAAATTAGATATTCTTTTAAAACTGACAGAAATTTTTGCAGTAGATGCTAACTTCTTATTAGATATACGTAATATTTATCGCACTCGACATGTTGTGGTAAATGAGTCAGATATAGAATTATTAGAGCGTTATCATGCACTGAGTGATGGTATGAAAGCAGCAGTAGATACCATTTTATTATCAAGACAGGATTATCATAATGAAGTAGAACATAGCCATCATTTCGTTTCTGAAACTGAAGAATAAATACGAATATGAAATTGAGCTTTTACTTTTAGTGAATGAAGGTCATATAGCTTTTGCATTCCTAAAGAAGAAGTTTTATATCTATAAGGCGTCATTTCAAATAAGTGATGAATATCTTCTTTGCATAAATTCATCATAAAAGTAACCTCATGAAAATCGATTAATGATAAATCTTCACGTAAGGTTATGGGATTTTCTAAAACTTGATCATATAAGACTTGTTTAAGTTCATACAAATGTAAAGGGCCAGGGCTAACTTCAATGAAGTAGCCTTTTTCTTTCAGCAAACGTTTAACTTCATTTTCAGGATAAGGCGCAAAAATTAATAGGGCTACATCCATTAAGTGATCTTGTAAGGGTACATCAAATATAGAAGCTAACAAGTATTGGTGGGTTTGTTTATTAGAATTTTTTGCAGCATACTGTAATGCTCTTTTAGATAAGTCTACACCAATTACATGTTCAATTTGATTCAAATGATTGGTATAGTATCCTTCCCCACACCCTAAATCAATTAAAGAGTTAGGGGACAGTTGATCAATAATATCTATTAATTTTAATAGAAGCGGTTGATAATGCTCATTTGATAAAAAAGCTTTACGTGCTTTAATAAGTAAATCATTATCCCCATGATTAGATTTATTAGATGGAAAAAGATGAACATAGCCATATTTAGAAATATCAAAACTATGGTGATTGATACAGATAAAACTACGATCATTTTTGATAAGGGGTTGTTGACATACAGGACATTTATACATAAGGTTACCTCTTTCCTATTCTAACAAGATTTTATAAAAATACATAGAAAGACTTCATCGTTTAGCTTAGTAAAAGAGAATTTTGTTTATCTTTTTGTGATGTATTTAAATGATCATTTCATGATATACTAAATAAAAATAAAAGGAGTTATAAACTGTTCGCAATTTAGTAGTATTTAATCAACTTATATGATATAATATATACATAGAGGTAATACCATGAAAATATATAAAACAGGCGAGTTTGCAGAACTTATAGGCGTGACTATTACGACGATTCAAAGATGGGATAGAAGCGGAAAGCTTAAAGCTTACAGGACTCCAACAAATAAGAGATATTACACTCATGAGCAGCTGCAGTCGTATTTAGGACAATCCCCAGCTAAAACTGATTCACGATCATCAATAATATACGCTCGGGTTTCAAGCAGAGGCCAACAAGACGACCTGAAGAATCAGGTTGCTTTTCTAAAGACCTTTGCAAACGCTCGTGGGGTAATCATAGATGAAGTAATCGAAGACCTTGGTAGTGGTTTGAATTATAACCGTAAAGAGTGGAACAAATTGCTTGATCGAGTTTTAAATAAAGAAATATCAGTCATTTACATTACTCATAAAGACCGCTTTATTCGCTTTGGATATGAGTGGTTTGAAAGATTATGTAAAAAATATAACACTGAAATTGTTATTGTAAATAATGAAGAACTTTCCCCTCAAGAGGAAATGGTTCAAGATATTATTTCCATCCTACATGTATTTAGCTGTAGGATATATGGTTTAAGAAAGTATAAGAAGAAGATAAGAGAGGACGAAGAGATTTGTTAAAAGCCTATAAAACAGAAATCAAGCCGACGCCTGAAGGTAAAAGACAAATAAATCTTACGTGTAAGTATTGCCGCAAGGTTTATAATCTTTTTATCGAGCAAACAAAAACAGATTATGAAAATGATCTTCCTTATAAAGGCGGTATGGCTTTTAGCCTGTGGTTTAATAATGAATATACCCAAAAGGTTAATCCTAACTTTTTTGATGGAAACAAAGTTTCTTCTAAGGCTATTAAACAATCGATAATGAACGCCGACAAGGCGTATAAAAACTTCTTTAAAAAGAGCTCAGGGTATCCAAGGTTTCATAAAGTGGGTGTAAGAGATTCTTTCTACGTACCAAGAAATGGCGACAAAGACATTCTGGTTGAAAGACACCGTTTAAAAATACCAACTATTGGATGGGTTCATTTAAAAGAGAAAAACTACGTTCCAACAAAACTTAAACCAAGAAGCTGTACGGTTTCAATGGAGGGTGGTAGATATTACGCATCTGTCTTATTCGAAGTAGAAGAACCAATTAGACCATTAGTATATGGTGATGGAGTTGGTATTGACGTTGGAGTAAAAGATACTGCAATTCTAAGTGACGGAACAACACTTCCAACACTTGTCGGAAATGAAAAGCTTAGGGATCTTGAATCTAAAATAATTAAAACCCAAAAGAAGCTTTCTCGAAAGAAAAAGGGGTCGAATAACTTTTATAAAATGAAGCGCGTCTTAGCTAAACGCCATCAAGAGAAAGCCAACAAAAGAAATGCTCTTCTTGAAGAATTCTCGATACGAGTTGTAGAAACATTACCAGCATATGTTGCCCTTGAACATTTAGATATTAAAGAAATTATGAAAAACAAATATCGGGCAAAGCAGTTCAGAGAACAGGCTTTGTATCTTCTTAAAGAAAAAATTGTCAGAAGATGCCATCTTCTTGGCATTGAAGTAAGAGAAGCAAATCAATATTATGCATCCTCTAAAATTTGTAGCGGGTGTCAAAACAAAAAACAGTCACTTTCACTTAAAGAAAGAACGTATGTTTGCGACTGTTGTGAATTAGTGATAGACAGAGATTTAAATGCAGCGATAAACCTAAAACAACTAACAGCTTATAAGTTGATTTAATATATAAAGTGGCCTCTGGCTCGGGGGACACTCAAAACGCGTGCTTGATAACTAAGTAGGATTTCCTTGACTGAAAAGTTTTATTCACGAATAAGCTTGATGTATATAAAAGTATACATTTTAAGGAGCAGGGTATTATGTCTAAATATGATGAGTTTAACGAGCAGGGGGAATCTTTAAAAGTAGAAGAGCAATTATTGATGTATGAACAAGTATTATGGCGAGGGAAACCAAGTAAAAAAGCATACATCGTTAATAAGATAGTTGGATTGTTGCCAATGGCGCTATTTTGGTTGGCTATCGATATGACATTTATTGTAGGGATATTTGTAACAGGATCATTTAGTTGGTATTTAATAATCTTTTTTATGATCCATTTAATGCCTGTATGGATGTGGCTATCTAATATCATTACTTCTGGAAAACAATGGCAAAATACAGAATACTTAGTAACAGATAAAAGAATTTTAATCAAAAATGGGGTTTTAACTCAAAACATTATTAGCTTATATTATCCACAAATAAAAAGCATCAATTTTAAAAAAGGAATCATTGACTCCATATTTCACGTAGGAGATATTTACATCTTAAATAATATAGGTGTTAAAAGTGTCATTGTTGATGTAGAGGATGTGGAGGCATTATTTAATAGACTTCAAAAAATTGTCATCGATATTCAAACTGACATGGCTTATCCAAATCAATATCGCCCTAATCATAACCCAGGATATAATGCACAATATACAGCTGAAGATAAATAAAATAAAGAAATGCTTTGGAATAAACAATGCTTATATAACTTGCTTGCAATAATATAAGACATCGTATAAACTATCAAGGTATGAGTATTTTAACAGTAGAAAAATTAAGCCACAGTTTTGGTGGCAGAACCATTTTTGAGGATGTATCATTTCGTCTTTTAAAGGGTGAACATGTTGGGTTAGTAGGAGCCAATGGTGAGGGTAAAAGTACCTTCATGAAGATTATTACCAACCAACTTAAACCTGAGGAAGGAAAAATCACATGGGCGAATAAGATTAAGGTTGGCTATCTTGATCAACACGCATCTTTGAATGAAGAAGACAGTATTTATGATGTTTTAAAAGGTGCTTATGAAGAGCTTGTAAGCATTGAAGCAAATATTATGAAAGCCTACGAAAGCATGGCTGATATTGACGAAGAACAAATGAATCAATTATTAGAAGAAATAGGCATTATGCAAGAACATTTAGAAAATCATGACTACTATAATGTAGACTATAAGATAAATGATATTGCGAAAGCCTTTGATTTATTAGATTTAAATTTAGAAACAAAGGTAAGCAAGTGTAGTGGTGGTCAACGTACAAGGATTTTGATGGCTAAATTATTATTAATGAAACCTGATATCTTGTTGTTGGATGAACCGACTAACTATTTGGATGAAAGTCATATTGATTGGCTAAAAGAATATTTGATTAATTATGAGAATGCTTTTATCTTAATTTCTCATGATATTCCATTTTTAAATGATGTAGTCAATCGTATTTATCATGTAGAGGCACCTTCACTAACCCGCTATGTAGGGGATTATAACGAGTTTAAAAGAATTTACGAAATCAATAAGATGCAACTTGAAAAAGCATATGATCGACAACAACAAGAGATTGCTAAAATGGAAGATTTTGTGGCTAGAAACAAAGCACGTGTTGCTACACGTGGGATGGCAAATTCAAGGATGAAGAAGTTAGAGAAAATTGAAAGAATTGAATTAAAAGGTGAAAAACCTAAACCTACTTTTAACTTTAAAATGGGGAAAACACCATCAAGGGTTATTGTAGAAGCAACTAATCTAGTTATTGGATATAGTGAACCATTAAGTAAGCCGATGGATATATTAATTGAAAAAGGTGAAAGAGTGGTATTGGTCGGAGCTAATGGATTAGGGAAAACAACTCTTATTAATACATTGCTGGAAAATATTGAAAAGTTAGACGGAGATATCCATTTGCAATCAGGACTTCAAGTAGGTTATTTTGAACAAGAGGTAAGTGCAAGTAATGATACATGTATTGATGAATTATGGAAAACTTATCCATCTTATAGTCAATATGAAATAAGAAGTGCGTTGGCTCGTTGTGGACTAACTACAGAACAGATTGAATCAAGGGTAAAAGTATTGTCAGGAGGCGAACAAGCAAAGCTTCGCCTATGTAAGATTATGAATACTGAACATAATATCTTGGTATTGGATGAACCAACAAACCACTTAGATCAAGAAGCTAAAGATGAACTATCAAAAGCGATCAAAGAATATCCAGGAACCATTATATTGGTATGTCATGAAAGAGAGTTTTATAAAGATTTAGTTACGAGAGTAATCAATCTTGAAAACTATACATTAAAACATTTCTAGGAGGAAAAAATGATTAAAGGACAAATGATTATGGAAAATGGTGTGGTGCTACCATTCGAGTTATATGAAGAACATGCACCAAAGACAGTAGAAAACTTTGTGAAATTAATTAAAGAAGGGTACTATGATGGAAAAACTTTTCATCGTGTAATCAAAAACTTTGTTTCTCAAGGTGGGTGCCCTTATGGAAATGGTGCTGGTGATTTAGGCTATACCATTCCATGTGAAACAAAAGGAAACCCATTAACCCATGTGGAAGGTGCGTTATCGATGGCACATCGTGGTAAAGATACAGGATGCTGCCAATTCTTTATTGTACATGAACCTCAACCTCACTTAGACGGTGTTCATACAGTGTTTGGAAAAGTTACAGACAATATGGCAGCGGTAAAAAATATGAGAAATGGTGACAAAATAGAAAAAGTAGAAATACTATAAGAAGGTGAGAGCCTTCTTTTTCATAAGGGAGAAAAGATGAATTATCAAAATCAAAGTGATGTAGTAGTTTTAGGTGCTGGCATAGCTGGATTAAGTGCAGCTTTGACCTTAGTACAAAAAGGTAAAAAAGTAGTATTACTCGAAAAAATGAATGAAATAGGTGGAGCTTCAGCGATGGCTGGTGGTGGGAGTTTAGTCGTTAATAGCCGCTATCAACCAACCTTACATAAGCAAGATGAAGCTACTAAACTTAAGGAAGCAATCATGGAGTATGGACACAATTTAAACCATGAGCCAACTGTAGATTTATTTGTAAATCATGTAGGAGAATCCTTTGATTGGTTAACTGATAAAAATGGTGGAAATGTAGAATACCATATAAGTGAAAATGGAAAAAACTTTGGTGCGAAAGGACGAGGAATTCAGGTTGTAAAAACCTTAGCTAATCGTTTTGTTGAATTGGGAGGGCAATTAATTAAAAATGTTGAAGTAAAGCAATTAATCATAGAAAAAGAGTGCGTAGTTGGCGTTTTATATCAACGAGATAATAAGTCAGTAGCGCTTTATTCACCCGCTGTTATTTTAGCAAGTGGCGGTTATGGGAATAATAAAGCTTTTATTCAAGAACATATCACGCGATTTGTGTATGCTGGAGCAAAGGGTGCATGTGGGGATGCGATTGTATTAACTAAACCATTGAATGCAAAATGTATTAATATGGAACATGTAAATGTACAACCAAATAGTATTGTTATGCCAAGTGGTCTTGGACAGTTTGCTAATCCAGGAGTCAATCGTGCATATCGGACATCAGGAGCATTCTTAATTAATCAAGATGGGAAAAGATTTATTAACGAAATGGGGAACACTTGGAATTTAGTCCAAGCAATGAAAGCCAATCAATCGACTTATTTATTAATGGATGAAACAGCTTTTAATGCGTTTAATCAAGGAATGTTTAACATGCAGGTCTATCAAGAAAAAGATGTGCAAACATGGTTAAAAAATCATGGAAAATCTAATCCACTCATGATAAAAGCAGACTCTATTGAAACGATGCAAGCGTATTTAGTATCAAAAAATACACTTAAAAAAACGATAGAAAAATATAATGAAGGGGTTAAGTTAGATCAAGATGAATATGGCAGAGAGATACTTTATCCATTGAATACCAAAGAACCTATTTATTTGATTCAAATGTGGTTAAGGTACTATGCAAGTCTGGGTGGTCTACAAGTTAACCAACAATTTCAGGTAGTAAATAAAGAGCATCAGCCAATAAAAGGGCTGTATGCCGCAGGAGAAGTTATAGGTGGATTATGCGGGGATATCTATTATCCGGGTTCTCTTCTTTCATGGGCGTTTACAAGTGGTCATATGGTGGCAAAATATCTATAAAAAACAAAGTTATGTGTAGTTTAAAATTACATATAAATTTTTTATTCAAACAGATTATCTAAAAAAGATGATATGAAAAAAATATTTGAAGAAGCAAAAAGCAGACTTAAGGTAAAAGGGAAAAAATTATATAAGATGAAAGTTGCAATGATATCCATCAAATATTATAATAAGAAAAAGAGTGAGAAAAATTATTGTCTGTGCATTAGCTATCAAATTTTATTGATAGCTTAATTTATTATATAGATAAATAATAGAAAGGGAGGGTGTCGAGCTTATTAACTCGATGAACAATTATGATTAAATTTTTAAATGTCACAAAATCATTTAAACAAAATGAAGTGCTTCACAATCTAGATATTATGATCCACAAAGGAGAAATAGTAGTATTACTTGGATTATCAGGATGCGGTAAAACGACTACTTTAAAGATGATAAATAAATTAATTCAACCAACAACAGGAAAAATTCTTATAAATGGCAATGATATTTCTGAACTTGACACAATTTCTTTAAGAAGGTCGATGGGTTATGTAATACAACAAACAGGGTTATTTCCTCACATGTCAATCAAAGAGAATATCGAAATAGTCCCGAAATTAATGAAAAAGGACAGTGTAGAAATTGACAAAAGAACGGTGGAATTGATGGAGATGGTTAATTTAGATCGTTCTTTTTTGTCACGTTATCCTAGTCAACTCTCAGGGGGACAGTTACAAAGAGTTGGTGTAGCAAGAGCGTTAGCTTTAGATCCTGAAATTATTTTAATGGATGAACCTTTTTCTGCTTTAGATCCTATTACTAGAGTTTCATTACAAGACGAATTATTAAATATACAATCTAAATATAAGAAAACCATTGTTTTTGTAACTCATGATATGGATGAAGCCTTAAAAATTGCAGATAGAATCTGTATCATGGATAAAGGGCATGTAGTTCAATTTGATACAACTGAACAAATTTTAAAACATCCTGCAAATGATTTTGTTTCTACATTTGTGGGCAAGGGGCGTATTTGGTCAAGTCCTGAATTAATCAAAGTAGAAGACATAATGCTCAAAAACCCAATATCAGCATCTATAAATTTACCGATAATGAAGGCGTTAGAAAAAATGATCATTTCTAAAGTTAATAGTTTATTAGTGATTGATGATAATAATTGCTTACAGGGTCTAGTGCGCCCAAAAGTATTACTTGAAGCACAAGATAAAACACTACCAATTTCAAGTGTCATGAGAAAAATAAAATACACAGTGTATCCAGAGGATAATATGGTATCGGTATTAAAAATTCTGAAAGAGAAGAATATTTCAGCTATTCCTGTGATTAGTCATGATAATAAATTGGTTGGACTACTCACTAATGCAAGTCTTGTTTCAACATTATCCTTGCAATTTTTAGATGAACATAACTTTAGCGAACAGGAGGATGATGTATGTTAGAATATGTTACACAAAATTATGAATATATTATTTCTCTTTTTGTTAATCACCTACAGCTAACAATCCTATCAGTTACTTTAGCAGTATTAATTGGTGTTCCATTTGGCATAATTATTTCCTCAAAAAAATCACTTCAAAAACCAATAATGGGAATTGCGAATATCATTCAAGCAATACCAAGTTTAGCATTACTAGGTATTTTAATTCCTTATTTAGGGATAGCTGCTCCAACCGCAATATTTATGGTAGTATTATATTCCTTATTGCCAATACTAAAAAATACAAGCACGAGTTTGTCTAATATTAGTCCTGATATCATAGAGTCTGCAAAAGGGATAGGAATGACTAAAAGACAAATCTTATTTAAGGTGAAAATACCTTTGGCGTTACCTATAATTATGGCGGGTATTAGAATATCAAGTGTTACCTCTGTTGGTTTAATGACAATTGCAGCTTATATTGGTGCAGGTGGATTAGGGACATTGGTATTAAGCGGAATTCAAACAGATAATGCAGCAATGATACTTTCAGGGGCGATACCTGCTTGTTTATTGGCACTAGCGATAGACTTTATAACAGGTATGTTAGAAAAATATTTAACTCCTATTGCGTTAAGACTTAACAATGATGTAAGTGAAGCGCAAGTGTTAAAATCAAAAAAGAGAAGAAAACAGATTATAATCGTTACAGCTTTAGCTTTAGCAATGGCGATGGGAGCAATCGTATATTCTAATTATTCCAAAGATTATGATATAACTGTTGGTTCTAAAGAAGCGGTTGAAGGCAATATTATGGGAAATATAATAGCTGATATTATTGAAGCCAAAACAGATTTAAAAGTTGAAAGAAAAATGGGCCTTGGGGGGACTATGATAGCTTATACTGCTATTGTAGAAGGTGAAGTTGATATATATCCTGAATATAGTGGTACTGCTTATACAGCAATTCTTGGTAAAACGATTGAACCGGGCTTTTCTACAGATGAATTCAATCAAGAATTAATAGATGGTTTAGCTGAACAAGGGTGTACTGTATCAGATTTCTTTGGTTTTAATAATACCTACATCATTGCCACTACCCAAGAATTCGCACAACAATACGGATTAGAGAAAATATCCGATTTACAGCAATACAATGGGGAGTTTAAGTTGGGAGGGTCTATCGAATTTGCGGTAAGAGACGATGGATTACCTGGATTATCAAGAACTTATGATTTGAGTTTTAAATCAACACATAGTTTTTCGGGAACCTTGATGTACACAGCAATTGACTCGAATGAAGTAGATTTAATTACAGCTTTTTCTACAGATGCATTATTAACTAAATATGATTTGGTATTCTTAGAAGATGATCAAAACTTCTTTCCACCATATGATATGTTCCCATTAGTTAATACAGAAACACTAGAAAAATATCCAGAAGTGAAAGATGCGCTAGCATTACTTGGTGGGTTGATTGATGATGAAACAATGCAATATTTAAATAATCAAGCGGTTGAATTTGGAAAGAGTCCTGCAGTTATCGCAAGAGAGTTCTTAATTGAAGAAGGATTAGTAACAACAGAAGATTTTGAATAACAGCTAATATTAAATATTTAATCAAAAGAAAAATGATACTCAAGACATAAAAGTAGCCGTTGTTTAGTATGTTAAAAAATTATCAAAAACTCTAGACAAATGTGTTTATAAGTTTTATAA
Source organism: Erysipelotrichaceae bacterium (assembly GCA_044432885.1). GTDB lineage: Bacteria > Bacillota_I > Bacilli_A > Erysipelotrichales > Erysipelotrichaceae > CAYJNO01. The sequence continues at coordinate 10,465 of JAWXUG010000002.1, forward strand.
TACCACTAGACGACTAGTCTACTAAGGAGAGAGAAATGAAAAAATTATTAGTTTTGATTCTGTCTTTATGTCTTGTAGCAGGATGTGCTACTACAGAAAGTACTGAATCAACAGGTATGAGTGCAGGGACTTACACAGCTACTGCAACAGGCTACCATGGTGATATCACAATTGATGTTACTGTAAGTGATACAGCTATCGAGGAAATCGTAGTTGTAGAAGAAAGTGAAACAGAAGGAATTGGGGCTGCCGCATTACCATTATTGGTTGAAGCTGCAGTAACAGGGCAAAATGCTACACCTGATGCAATATCAGGGGCAACAATCACTTCAGTTGCATTTAATGAAGCATTAACAGATGCTTTAACTCAAGCTGGGGCAGATTTAACAGATTTTGAAGGAACAGCAACAGACACAGCAAAAGAACAAATCGAAGAAACTTATGACGTTGTAGTTGTAGGAGCTGGTTTAGCTGGATTATCTTCAGCATTAGTTGCTGCACAATCAGGTAAAAGTGTGGTGGTACTTGAAAAAATGGGTGTAATTGGTGGTGCATCAGCAATGGCAGGTGGCGGAACAATCGCTACAGGAAGCCAATGGGCAATTGAAGATGGATCTACAGAAACTGCAGAAGAATTAGTTGACTATTTATTAGAAAATGGTCATTATAACAATCATGTAGAAACAGTAGAGCTTTATGCAAATACAGTAGGGGAAGCATTTGACTGGTTTGTTTCTGAAGATGGAGCAAATGTTCCTTATACAAGAAGTTTATCAACAAGAAACTATTCTGTTGATGGGAGAGGAACTGCAGCTGTTTCAAGTGTTGCAGCATCTCTTGAAAATTTAGGCATTGAAATTTTAACAAGCACACCAGCAACAGAGCTTATTATTGAGGATGGTGTTGTGACAGGTGTTATCGCAGAAGGAACTACAGCTGATTATACATTGAATGCAACTTCTGTTGTATTAGCAACTGGTGGTTATGGAAACAATGATGAATTGGTAGATGAACAATATTTAAATTATGTATATGCAGGAGCACCTGGTGCTGATGGAGATGCATTAATTATGGTTGAATCTTTAAATGCTGATTTAATCAACACTGAATTTGTAAATACTCAACCAAACAGTATGGTATTACCAAGTGGTTTAGGACAATATACAAATCCTGGTGTAAATAAAGCTTATGCAACAAGTGGTGCTTATATTGTGAATCAAGATGGAGTAAGATTTGCTAATGAAGTAGGCGATTCTTGGGATCTAATTCAAGCAATGGCTGAAAATACAACAAACTACATAATCATGGATCAAGCTTCATTCGATGCATTTAATGAAGCAATGATTGCTTCAAATATTTATAGTGAAGATGATGTAACTACATGGTTAGAAAACAATGGAACAAGTCAACCAGTTATGGTAACTGCGGACTCATTCGCAGAATTAGAAACTACATTATCATTACCAGAAGGCTCGCTAACAGCTTCAGCTACTCAATATAACGAAGATGTTGCAGCAGGTGTTGATGAGTTTGGCCGTGAAGTGACTTTAGAAATTGAAACTGATGGACCAGTTTATGCACTACAAATGTGGATTAGATACTATGCAACTTTGGGTGGATTACATGTAAATGATGATTTCCAAGTGTTAAATACAGATCTTGAAGCAATTGAAGGATTATATGCAGCTGGAGAAGTAATTGGTGGTCTATGCGGAGATATTTATGCAGGTGGATCATTATTCTCTTGGGCAATGACAAGTGGATATGGCGCTGGAGTTAGCGTTTCAGAATAAAAAACAACTAAAATAAGAGTTGCAACGTGAACATCATGTTGCAATTCTTTTTTTTATCTTATAATGTGGGTATGAATAAAAAACAATTAATCATAGACGAGGCAATCGGTCTTTTTGCGACAAAAGGATATTACGGAGTAGGCCTTAGTGAATTATTAAAAAAATGCCATGTACCTAAGGGCAGTTTTTATCATTACTTTCCAAATGGAAAAATCCAACTTATCCAAGAAACTCTACAATCCGCTTACATATATATGGAAAATCACATTCGAAAGGAATTTTTTGTAGATGATATTTCAAGCTATGTTGGTTTTGAAAGAATGATAGATCACTTGTCGTTAGAGGTAGGCATTCAGAAAAATTTCGTCTCTTTATTGATGACGATGATTTCCATTGAATCAAGATACATGGATGAGGGTGTCAATAAAACGTGTGCTGAATTATATACAAAATGGCAAGAATTGTATACAGATTATTTAAGAAAATATGACTACACAGAGCAAGAATGTATTGAAAAATCACACATAGCCTTTACGATGATTCATTGCTCCCTTATTACTTCTTGGATTAAGAATGATGCAGAAGACTTGCAGAAAACAAAAATAATACTAAAAAATTTATTAGAAAAGTAGAAATGGGTTTTAAATCCATTTTTTTCGTGCAGTAGGGAAAAGATAGTTAAAATTTAGTAAAAAATAAATATTTTAAGCAATCAATCAAAAATATAAAATGAATTTGCTTACATCATTTACACCCCTTTATTTGAATAAAGGATGTGTAATAATCATAAAGTCATTTCACCATATAAGTTTATGAATAAGGCATAAACGTTTCTACATCGATACCGTAAATATCGATACTATGATGATGCTTACAAACAGATCATACTTTTTATTTGGTGAAATAAAAGGGAGGAATCATATGTTAGAAAAGTTACTTAAACTATCAAGCAAGAACACAGATGTAAAAACAGAAATTATGGCAGGGGTAACAACATTCTTAGCAATGGCGTACATTTTAGCGGTAAATCCTGCAATCTTATCTGAGACCGAATGTCCTTTCAATCTGTATTCTTAGCAACAGCAATTGCTTCAGGGGTAGCTTGTATTATTATGGGAGTATTAGCTAATTATCCGGTAGCATTAGCGCCTGGTATGGGTGTAAATGCATTATTTACTTATACTGCATGTTTCACATTAGGGCTATCGTGGCAAGCGGCATTGGCTTCAGTATTTTTTTCAGGAGTAATATTCTTAATTATTTCTGTAACAGGTGTACGTAAGATGATTATAAACTCTATTCCAAAAAATTTGAAATTATCAATTGGAGCAGGTATCGGATTCTTTACTGCTTTTATTGGATTTAAAATGCTGGAATTATCGTTGCGGATACAGCAACAGCTGTTGCGCTTGGAAATTTAAAAGATCCTGCCGTTTTATTAGCGGTTTTCGGATTAATAACAACGATATTTCTATTAACAAAAAAAGTAAATGGTGCAGTATTCTGGGGTCTTGTGACAACTGCAGTGGTTGGAATCGCAATGGGGATTGTGTTTCCAGGAGTAGGCTTACCAACATTGCCTACATCAATTGTTTCATTTACATTTGATATGCCTACATTAGGCGCTTTTGCTACAGGATTTGGTGAGTTATTTTCACATCCAGGGGCAATTGTCATTATTTTTTCATTCTTATTTGTTGACTTCTTCGATACAACGGGAACGCTTGTTGCAGTAGGGAATGATATTGGACTGGTGAATGAAGAAGGCGAAATGGAAAATGTTGAAAAAGCTTTATTAGCAGATTCAATTGGGACAATCTTTGGAGCAATGCTTGGAACAAGTACAGTCACTTCATTTGTTGAATCAGGATCAGGGGTTGCTGCAGGGGGTAGAATAGGCCTTACAGCATGTGTTACTGGAGTATTGTTCTTATTATCAGTATTCTTTGCACCAGTACTTGCGGGTGTAACCAATGCAATTACAGCACCAGCTTTGATTGTTGTAGGAATCTTAATGGTTCAACAATTAAAGGATATTGAATGGGAAAGCCTTGAAGTTGTAAGTGCGATGTTTATCACTCTTATTTCAATGGTATTAACTTATTCTATTTCTGATGGTATCGCATTTGGATTTATCGCTTATACAGTAGCATTTATAGGGGCTGGTAAGACAAAAGAGCTTAAACCAATCGTATTTATTCTTGACTTAATATTTATTGCTTATTTCATTTGTAAATAAGTTTTAGAATGAAATCACCTTGCTTGTAAAGTAAGGTGATTTTTTAAATGAACGATGATCTGTGACTAATAAATATTGTATCTTACAATTTTAAACATAATAAATTCTCTGCTTGTTTCTTTAACTAGAGAATTTTTTACTTTATTATATGCAGTTAGCTACAAGCAACATTTAATAAATGGCTTTTATGATAAATGTTCGTTGAAAACCAATTGATGAAAGCGCTTATATTGTGTAAAATAAAAGTAAGATAATAAGAGGTCTGTGATGGTAATAGAAATATGTGTGGGTAGCTCATGCTACGTCAAGGGATCAAATGAAATGATATCAATCATTAAAGAACTGTTGAAGGAGAATGGATGGCAAGAACAGGTCACTTTAAAAGGTGCTTTTTGTATGCAAGTCTGTCAAAACAATGGGATTGGATTGAAAATAAATGGGGAATTCGTTAGGGATGTAGGGATACATAATGCTAAGGAGTTCTTTTTTAATAGAATTAAACAGGAGGTAGAAGGTGAATAGAAATTATATTCAACTACAAGATAGTAACTGTCGTAATTGTATGAGATGTGTAAGAGTCTGTCCGACTAAGGCAATGACCTATATAAATCATCAACCAATTATTGCGAAAGATGAATGTATTTTATGTGGACAATGTTATGTAGTCTGTCCGCATCAAGCGAAGAAAATACATAGTGATTTAGCTAAAATAAAGAAATGGTTAAAAGATGGAGAGAAACTGATCATGAGTATCGCTCCAAGTTTTGCTTCTATTTGGCCAAACTACCCTTTATTAAATAAACAATTATTAGCTTTAGGGTTTTATAAAACCGATGAAACTTCTAAAGGAGCTAAGATTGTGAGTGAGTCCTATGGACAATTGCTTAAAGAAAAGAAGATGAAAAATATTATCACAACTTGTTGTCCTGCGGTAGTGGCGTTGGTAGAAAAAGATTATCCAGAATTAGTGGATCAATTAGCACCTGTTGTCTCTCCTATGGTTGCTCATGGAAGAACATTGAAAAAGGAAAATCCTGGGTGCAAGGTAGTCTTTCTTTCACCATGTATTGCAAAACAAAAGGAAACACATGATGAACGCTTTGAAGATGCAATCGATGCAACCATCAGTATGGGTGAATTATATGATTGGCTTAAAAGTGAAGAAAATAATGATGAACATGAAAATTGGAGTCATTTTGATGGAGATATCTCTCGGATTTATCCAACACCAGGGGGTGTGATTCGAACATTAAGCAAAGAAGAAAGCCCATATGAAATGGTAAGTGTAGAAGGAGTTGAGCGTATTAAACGCACCTTTGATGCCATTATCTCTGGACATTTAGAAGGATATTTCTTTGATATGAGTGCGTGTGAAGAATCATGTTTAGGAGGACCATTACTAAGTAAGTTTAAACATAATCAATGGATTGCCCAAAAGATTATAAGAGAAAATGTAACGGTAGAAAAGATTAAGCCTAAACCAATCGATGATTTGTATCAGACAGCATGGAAAGATGAAAAAATAGAACGTGAACATTTTGATGAATCACGTATTCAAGATATGTTGTACGTTTTAGGTAAGACCAACAAAACCAAGGAATTAGATTGTGGAAGTTGTGGATATGAGACTTGTCGTGAGAAGGCAATTGCAGTACTACAAGGGAAGGCAGATCCTAATCTATGTTTACCGCAAGCATTAGAAAATGCCCAGTCATTGTCTAATTTAGTCATAAAAAATACACCTAATGGCATCATTGTTGTAAATAAACAATTAGAAATTCAAGAATTAAACCCAGCCGCAAGTCACATGTTGACCCTTGATCAAATTCAACCAATAGGCTTACCTATTTTATCAATATTACCCAATCTAAAATTACAAGAGATTTTGGAAAATCCACAGCCAATCCAATATTTAAAAGCACGATATCCTCAATATAACTTATATGTGGATCATGCGATTACATATCTAGAAGAAAATGAAGTCTTTATTATCATATTAATGGATTTAACGGTAGAGGAAGCAAGAGAAAAGATTATTAAGCAAATGCAAACCAATACGATAGAGGTCGCACAAAGAGTTATTGATGAACAGATGAGAACGGCTCAGGAAGTTGCAAGTTTACTTGGTGAAAGTACCGCTAAATCAAAGGTGGCATTGAGTAAATTGATGAAGGTTATGCAAGATGAGCACGAATAAAGTTCATGTGGATTGTTACTACAAATCGTTGCATAAACATCATGAAGAATTATGTGGGGACAAGGTAGAAGTCAGACACAATGATGAATTCTATTTAATGGTCTTAGCAGATGGGCTAGGGAGTGGTGTGAAAGCCAATATATTATCAACCCTTACAAGCACCATTATTAGTGAAATGATGATAGAGGGTTGTAGCATAGAAGAAGTAGTTGAAACCATTACTGCAACCTTACCAGAGTGTAAAGAGCGAAAGGTGGCATATTCTACCTTCACAATATTGCAAGTCTACTATACGGGCTATGCAAGAGTTGTAGAGTTTGATAATCCAAGTGCTATCATTTTACGTAATCATCAAGAAGTCAAACTTGAAAAAACCGTAAAAATGTACCAGCAAAGAAATATAAGTGAAGCTACTTTTGAGGTAAGACCTAATGATTATATAGTGTTTTTCTCAGATGGTATTATTCATGCAGGACTTGGCACTGTTTTAAATCTTGGATGGGAACATGAAAATGTCGTGGAACATTTATTAGCTTATTACAAAGAAGAGGATACAGCTAATCAAGTCAATGATTTACTACTTTGTTGTGTCAATGATTTATATGGTGGAAAGTGTGGCGATGATTCCACAGTCTGCGTGGCACGGATTATTCCACAAACAGAAACAAGGGTGATGGTAGGACCGCCCATTTCACCAGAGGATGATGAGGTGGTGGTAGATAAATTAATGAAAGCCACAGGAAAGAAGATATGTTGTGGAGGAACGACGAGTAATATTGTTTCTCGAATCTTAAATCGTGTGATAGATATGGATACATTAGACAGTATTGTCAATGATGTACCCCCTATTGCAAAAATCCAAGGGTTGGATTTAGTAAGTGAAGGGGTCCTAACTTTAACAAAGGTCAATGAACATCTAAAAGAGTGTGTAAATGATCGAGAATATTATGAAAATATGATGCATTCCAAACAAAAAGATGGCGCAAGTTTAATGTCTAAGATGTTAATAAAAGAGTGCACAAAAATTGTATTTATGGTTGGAAGAAGTGATAACCCAGCACATAGTCAATTTGCTTATTCAACTATTTCTTTGAGTGCTAAATTAAGATTGATACAATCCATTCAATCTAGCTTACACAAACTTGGAAAAATAGTCGAGATAGAACACTATTAAAAGGAGGAAAACATGGAAAAATTAAATCAAAATGCTTTAGAAAAAATTGATGAAATTGTAAAAAAACATCAATCAAAAAAAGGGCCAGTTAAATTGATGTTGCATGATGTACAACATGATTTAGGCTACATTCCATTTGTAGCGATGGAAAAAATTGCAGAAGCTTGTAAGGTTTCAGTAGCAGAAGTATATGGAGTCGTGACTTTTTATACTCAGTTTACAACAGAGCCAAAAGGAAAACATGTTGTCAATGTCTGTATGGGGACAGCATGCTATGTCAAAGGCTCTAAAGCGCTGTTAGAACGTATACAGGATCTAACAAAGTCGCCTGTAAATGGCACGAGTGAAGACGGCTTATTTAGTCTTGATGCAACAAGATGTCTTGGTGCTTGTGGATTGGCACCAATCGCAATTGTAGATGATAAAGTATATGGGAATGCCCTTGAATCATCCGTTTTAGAAGATTTAATCGTTGAAATTATTGCAAGAGAGCATGCTCAATGATGAAAGCTAAAACAATCATTGAATCACTTAATGGTAATCTTTTTCACCAATACGATAGCGCTTTATTAGAAAAAGAGTATCAATATGTATTTGCAAGTGATTTAATGTCAGATGCCTTAGCAATGATACAAGAACATCCTGAAACTACAGTTTTATTAACAGGTTTATGTAATGCTCAATCATTGCGAAGTGCAGAAATGCTTGATGTAGATTTAGTCATCTATGTTCGTGGAAAAAAATTACAAGAGGTCGATTTTACGGATTTTTCAATCAATATTTATGGTACCGATTTAACGATGTTTGAAGCTTGTGGGAAACTGTATCAATTAGGACTAAAGGCGCCTATACAAGATGTATAAACAAACCTATTTGATTGAAAAAGATGACTATAATAATGCTGGGAAAATATCCAGTCAACTGAAACAAACATTTAAACAATTAGGATTTGAAGCACCTTTAATTCGTAGAATGGCTGTTGCGAGTTATGAAGCTGAAATCAATATGATTATTCATTCTCTAGGGGGTGAAATTAGTGTGTTGATCAATGAAGAAAAGGTAATCTTATCTTTTAATGATAAGGGTCCTGGTATTGTTGATATTGAAAAAGCATTGACAGCAGGTTATTCCACTGCAAGTAGTAAAGCCAGAGAATTTGGCTTTGGGGCAGGGATGGGACTACCAAATATAAAACGGGTGTCTGATGAATTTTCGATAACAAGCAGTCCAGAGGGAACCTTACTTGAGATTGGATTTAACGTAAGTTGAAAAGTTTAATACGTTATACCCTTGATCATTGTAATAAATGTTTAAAATGTTTACATCAGTGTCCAACACAAGCCATTTCAATTATTGAAGACCGTGTAATAATTAACAACGATAACTGTATTCATTGTGGTAAATGCATCGATCAATGCCTTACAAGAGGGTTAAAAGAAACATCTAGTAGACTCGAAAGTATCCAACAATACGACTTTACGGTTGCGCTTGTACCAACCGCAATCTTTGGAAGTTGTAAAAATAATCAGGAAGTTTATCAACTGATACAAGCGATTTTATCTCTTGGATTTAGTGAGGTAGAAGTCATTGATAAAATAGAGACAAGTTGTAGTGAGTATGTCATTCAACAAGCCCATACAAGTGAACAGACGATTATCTCTAGCAACTGTCCTGTAGCAAATAATTTGATTAGATTACGCTATCCAATGTTGGTAGAACACTTATCAAAAGTAGATTATCCAAGCGAGGTAGCTGCACGTTATGTACGCGATAAGTATAAAGAGAAAGCTCATTTAGGAATCTTTTACTTAGCAGAATGTGTTGGGAAGTTAGCTTTAGCGAAGTATCCACTTGAACATTTAAATTATGAAGTGGATCATGCGATAGCACTTTCAGTCTTGTTTCCAATATTAAATAAAAATTTGAAACCAGTTGATCATCATGAGTATCCGTTATCTTATCAAGCATTAAGAAAGACAATGGGTAAATCATTAGATCAACCCGGTTACTTAAATGTAGATGGTATAGAAAAAATACAACATGTATTAGAATTAGAAGAATTTGATTTAATTGATAACATCCATTATCTCAATTTGAAAACTTGTTTCAATGGGTGTGTGGGAGGCAACTTGTTATGGGGGAACCCATACAATGGCAAAAATAATATTAAACAACTTCTTAAACAAGCCCATCATGAGTCGATTGAAATAGATGAAAGATGGTTAATGAGAAAAGAGGAAGAGAATCCTCGAAAAAGCACAAAAGACTTTAAAAAAAGATTAGATTATTTTACAAAAATGAACCAACAACTTCAACAGCTACCAGAATATGATTGTGGGGCTTGTGGATATCCGTCATGCCGTATTATGGCAGAAAAAATACTAGAAGGAAAACATCAATTAGAAGATTGTTTGGTTTTATCTTCAAAGAAAAGAGGTCAATATGAAAATAAGTGAAATCATTAAAGACACAGATTGGAAAGTTTATGGAGAGGCACTTGAACAAGAGGTTGAAGGCGTTTTTGTGAGTGATTTATTAAGCTGGGTAATTGGACATGGTGAGGAAAATCAAGCCTGGGTTACCATGCAAACGCATCTCAATGTATTAGCAGTAGCAGCTTTAAAAGAATTTAGTTGTATCATTGTAACACATGATGCGCCGATTAGTGAGGAAGTGCAAAAGGAAGCTATTGAAAAAAATATCATGATGCTACAAACATCCCTTACTTCATATGAGGCTTGTAAATATCTTGTAAGTAAAGGCCTATAAATGAAATATGATTTACATATTCATTCATGTTTGTCCCCTTGTAGTGAGGATGAAATGAGTATAAATAATATGATCAATATGGCACTCATTAAAGAGTTAGATTTAATCAGTGTGACCGATCATAATTGTATGAAGAATCAAAAAGTAATTGCGAAAGTGGCAAGAGAAAAAGGCTTAAGATATTTATATGGTGTAGAGGTTCAAACAAGTGAAGATGTACATGTATTATGTTATTTCAAAAAAGAAGAGTATGTAGATAAGATGCAAACTTATCTTGATACACACCTTCCTAAAATAAAAAACAATACCCAGTTTTTTGGACACCAATATTGTATGAATGAATATGATGAGGTGATTGAAGAGTATCCTTGGCTATTATTAAATTCGTTGGATGTAAGCTTAAGTGAATTGGTTCATTTTGTGCATCAAAATGAAGGACATGTGGTTCTTGCTCACATCTATAAGCTATCTAATGGTATCATTCATCATCTAGGATTTATTCCAAAAGAATTGGCCTTTGATGGTGTTGAATTAAAATCCAAAGATGAGGAAAAACAACTTTATCAAAGTCACCCATGGATGAGCAATATTGAGGTTTATTATAATTCTGATGCCCATCAGCTTATTGATATACAAGAGGCAATACATACTTTGGAAAAAGGAGGATGGTTTTATGAATGATCTAGCTGCTACCGTACTTGATATTGCTTCAAATGGTGTACGAGCGAATGCATCCATTATTCAAATTTCAATTCATGAAAGTAAGCAATATGATTTTTTTAGATTAATCATACAAGATAATGGGAAAGGGATGGATGAAGAAACGATCAATCAGGCATTAAATCCATTTTATTCTACAAGAACTACCCGATCTATTGGTATGGGATTACCTTTATTAAATGATTTGGCAAAAGGGTGTAATGGATCCTTAAATATAGATTCTAAAGTAGGAGTATTTACTAAGGTCTTGTTGGAAATCCAAAGAAGCCATATTGATGTGCCACCAATGGGTGATATAGGAGAAGCAATCATGATTTTAATACAATCCAATGATCGCATTCATTATATATTCAACTATCAAAATGACGAAGAATCGTATCAATTAGATACCAATGAAGTTAAAGAAGTATTAGAAACAGATTCATTAAATGACTATATGATTTTAAATTGGATTAAAGAGAATGTTAATCACAATTTTAAATAAGGAGGAATTATGAAATCATTAGACGAATTAAAAAAAATGCGTGATGAAGCACGCAAAAAAATGGACATGAGAGATAGTGAAAAAGACTATCGCGTGGTAGTTGGTATGGCTACTTGTGGGATTGCTGCAGGAGCACGTGAAGTCTTAACTGCCTTAATGAAGGAAACAAGTGAACGTGAGTATTCATGTGTAGTGACACAAACAGGATGTATTGGAATGTGCACCCTTGAGCCAATTGTAGAAATTTTTGACAAAGAAGGAAACAAAACGACTTACATCCAAGTAAATGCTGAAAAGGCGAGAGAAATCCTTCATGAACATGTTAAGAATCATCATATTATTGCGGAATACACCGCTGTTGTGAGGTAGACTATGGAAAGAATTCATATTCTAGTATGTGCCGGTACTGGCTGTAATTCTTCTTCAAGTCTTGAGATTTACTACCGACTACAAAAAGAAATAGAAGCAATGAAGCTTGATTCAGAAGTTAAAATTATTAAGACAGGGTGCTTTGGTCTTTGTCAAAAAGGACCGATTGTAGCCATTTATCCAGATAAGGTATTCTATTGTCATGTGAGTGTTGATGATGTCAAAGAAATTGTAAGTGAACATATCTATAAAGGTAGAGTGGTTCAACATCTTCAATTAACGGATGTGGATGAAGCGACAAAAGAGAAGATCTTTGATATTGATTCGATTCGTTTTTATGCTAAACAAAAAAGAGTAGCCTTAAAAAACTGTGGTTTAATTAATCCTGAAGATATTGATGAATATATCGCACAAGATGGCTATCAAGGTTTAGGGAAGGCCATTAGTGAAATGACGCCTAAAGATGTCATTGAAGAAATGAAGACATCAGGATTAAGAGGACGCGGAGGCGGAGGCTTTTTAACTGGATTAAAATGGCAATTCGCTTATGCTCAGAATTCGGATGAAAAATATGTAATTTGTAATGCAGATGAAGGGGATCCTGGAGCATTTATGGATCGAAGCATCTTAGAGGGAGATCCACATAGTGTAATTGAGGCGATGGCAATTGCTGCTTATGCTATTGGTGCGAATCATGGGTATATTTATATTCGAGCAGAATATCCAATTGCTGTAGAAAGACTTGAAATCGCAATGAAGCAAGCGCGTGAGTATGGTTTGCTTGGAGATAATATCTTAGGATGTGGGTTTAATTTTGATTTAGAAATTAGGCTAGGTGCAGGTGCCTTTGTATGTGGTGAAGAAACAGCTCTAATTGCTTCTATTGAAGGGAAGCGTGGAATGCCTGTAGTAAAACCACCATTCCCTGCAGTAAGTGGGGTATGGGGAAAACCTACCATCATTAATAATGTTGAAACGCTAGCGAATATTCCACAAATTATGTTAAAAGGTGCTGATTGGTTCAAAAGTATGGGAACAGAAAATTCAAGTGGCACAAAAGTATTTGCACTTGGTGGTAAGATTGTTAATACCGGCTTAGTAGAAGTGCCTATGGGGATTACTTTAAGAGAGGTCATCTATGATATAGGTGGCGGTATTCCTAATGGTAAAAAATTTAAAGCAGTTCAAACAGGGGGGCCAAGTGGTGGATGTTTGACAGAAGAACATTTAGATACTCCGATTGATTTTGATAACTTGGTAGCATTAGGCTCAATGATGGGTAGTGGCGGTATGATCATCTTAGATGAAGATAATTGTATGGTCGATGTTGCAAGATTTTATATGGATTTTATAGTCGATGAATCTTGTGGAAAGTGTAGCCCATGTCGTATCGGAACAAAGAGAATGTTGGAATTATTAACAGATCTTTGTGAAGGTAGAGGAAGCATGGAAACCATTGAAGAGTTAGAAAGATTAGCTGGAACAATTAAAGATACAGCCTTATGTGGATTAGGGCAAACAGCACCAAATCCTGTCTTGTCTACGTTACGTTTATTTAAAGATGAATATCTAGCACATGCGATAGATCACAAGTGTCCATCACAGGTATGTAAACATCTACTAGAATATTCTATTGATCCTGAAATATGTCGCAAATGTAGCTTATGTGCGAAACAATGTCCAGTAGGAGCTATTAGTGGGGTTCCGGGTAAAGAGCCTTATGTAATTGATACAACTAAGTGTATTAAGTGTGGTGCGTGTATGGCTTCATGTCGTTTCAGCGCAATAGAAAGAAGGTAGAAAATGGTTAATATCAAGATAAATAATCGTCCGCTAAAAGTAGAAGAAGGAACTACCATTCTTGAAGCGTGTAGACAAAATGGTATTAAAGTACCTACTCTTTGTTTCTTAAAAGATTGTAATCAAGTTGGGGCATGTCGTGTCTGTGTGGTTGAAGTAAAAGGCGCAAGAAGTTTAGCTGCAGCCTGTGTTTATCCAGTGAGTGAAAATATGGAAGTTTTAACCCACTCTACAAGGGCAATCGAAGCACGTAAAGCAACCGTTGAATTAATATTATCTAATCATAGTAAAAATTGTTTGTCGTGTGTTAGAAATCAAACGTGTGAACTTCAAGATTTAGCACAAGAATTAAATGTACGTGATGTAAAATTTAAAGGTGATTTGACCCCAATAACGATAGATAATTTCAGTAATGGCATTGTTCGAGACACATCAAAATGTGTGGTCTGTGGACGTTGTGTAAGTACTTGTCAAAAAGTTCAAGGCTTAGGTGTATTAGGTTTTGAAAATAGAGGATTTAAGACGATTGTAGCCCCTGTAATGAATGTAAGTTTATCCCAAGTGAATTGTATGCAATGTGGACAATGTGTCATTGCCTGTCCAACAGGAGCACTTCATGAAAAAGAAAGTATTGATGAAGTGATTCAAGCATTGAATAATCCACGTAAACATGTCGTGGTTCAAACAGCACCAGCCATTCGTGCATCTTTAGGAGAAGAATTTAACTTACCTATTGGAACACGTGTGACAGGTAAAATGGTGTGTGCTTTAAAGAAAATAGGTTTTGATCGTGTATATGATACAAACTATTCAGCTGACTTAACGATTATGGAAGAAGGTACTGAATTTATTGATCGATTTACGAATCAAGGAGTATTGCCGATGATTACCTCATGTTCACCAGGGTGGGTACGTTTTATCGAATTTGAATATCCTGAATTATTGGATCATTTAAGTACATGCAAATCACCTCATATGATGTTTGGGGCGATTTTGAAAAGCTATTATGCCAAAACAAAAGGAATTAATCCTGAAGATATGTATGTCGTGTCAGTAATGCCATGTACCGCTAAAAAAGAAGAGATTGAACGTGATGAAATGATTAAAAATAACATTAAAGATGTTGATGCAGTCATCACAACACGTGAACTTGGCAAATTAATTAAAATGTACGGGGTTGACTTCAATGACCTTGAAGAAGATGAATTTGATCAAGATATGTTCGGAGAATATACCGGGGCCGGTGTTATTTTTGGCGTAACAGGCGGAGTTATGGAAGCTGCGTTACGTACCGTTAAAGAAGTATTAGAAAATAAATCTTTTGATGAAGTGAATTATGAAGTAATACGAGGGCAAATCGGAGTTAAAGAGGCATGTTTAAGTATTGCGGGACATGATGTATGGATTGCAGTAGCTAGTTCAATGAATATGGCTAGACCACTACTTGAAGAAATTAAAAATAAAACTTCAAAATATGCATTCATCGAAATCATGGGATGTCCAGGTGGCTGTATTAATGGTGGTGGACAATCTATTGTAAGTTCAAAAATTAAGAATGATACAAAGATTGATTATCGAGCATTACGTGCAAAAACCCTTTACGATGAAGATGAAAGCTTAGTGATTCGAAAATCTCATGAGAATCCACAAATCATTGCTTTGTATGATCATTTCCTAGGAGAACCTAACTCACACTTAGCGCATGATTTGTTACATACAACCTATCATCCAAGAAAGCGATTTAAAATCGAAGAGTAGATTTAAAAACTAACTGAATTGTAAAACATTTGGTTAGTTTTTTTAGTTGTGGGGTTTCTAAATATATTCTTACAGGACTTTAATCGAACTAGATAAAGCGATATTTTATTTAACCAAAGATTAATTTAAAAAATTATCGGTAGTATCGCATTGATGCGTGGTGGTTTCAAGGGTAGTATTAAAAACGGATAATAATCGCATGAGGTTAACTATCGGGCTATCTGTGGTGACAGACAGAGCCTATAAATTACACCCAATAAGGTATAATTGCTCGTTTATAAATAGATAAATATACCCGATATGATATAATATGAATGGTTTTATTGACAATATACCATATCGGGTATATTGTTAAGGGATGAATAATATTGCTAAAGTGATTAAAGAAAAAAGAAAAGAAAACAAACTAACACAAAAAGAATTTTCTATGCGTTCTGGTCTAGGTTTAAGATTTATAAGAGAACTTGAACAAGGGAAAACTACTTTAAGAATGGATAAGGTAAATCAAGCTTTAGAAATGTTTGGTTTAACAGTGATTGCGGGTGAGATGGAAGAGAATGAACAAGAACTATAGGCAAGGTAAGGTGTATGTTAAAGATGTTTTAGCTGGTATCATTAAAGAGACAGAAAGCGGGTACTCTTTTACATATTGCGAAGAGTATTTATTAATGCCTGAGGCAGTTTCAGTAAGTCTTACGTTAAAGTTACAAAATGAGCCTTATTTGGGCACGCAAATATTTCCGTTTTTTGATGGGATTATACCAGAGGGTTGGCTAATGGAGTCGACTATGCGTATATGGAAATTACCTAGAGAAGACAGATTTGGGTTGTTACTTGTTGCATGTAAAGATCCTGTAGGCAGAGTAAGTATAGAGGAGATTGAGTGATGAATTGTTTGTGTTGTGGTAAGTCAATGTCGGAGCGTTGCACTTTGAGTGAGCAAGAGAATCAGTGGCATGATAAATGTGTTAGTCATTTCTTTGGTACTAAACAAATGCCAGCGATTGATATTTCGGAAAATAGAATTGAAAATCTTATTCAACGTTCAACAAAACAAGGTATGATGGTGACTGGTGTCCAAAAAAAATTGTCATTGAATCTGACTATAGATGATTATCCAAGATTAACATTGGTTGGGTATCCTGCAGGATATATTTTAAAACCTGATACACGAGAATATGAAGAAATGCCACAAGCAAAATTTCTATCAATGATGATGGCTAAAGCAGTCGGTATCAAAACTGTTCCATTTGCATTAATCAAATCAAAATCTAAAGATGAAAAGAAAGAAGTAATCTATGCCTACATTACAAAACGAATAGACAGAATAAGTAAAGATAACCAAGTCTTGAAATTAGCTATGGAAGACTTTTGTCAATTATCCTATCGGTTGACATCAGACAAATATCGTAGTTCTTATGAGCGCTGTGGAAAAATTATTGATAAATATTCCTCGCAAGCAATGTTGGATAAGTCAGAAATGTTTTTGAGAGTTATTTTTACATTTGCTACAGGAAACTCGGATATGCATCTTAAAAATTTTTCACTAATTGAACGCCAAGGTGTTCGTGAAAAATATAGTCTTTCTGATGCTTATGATATGTTGCCAGTAAATGTCATTTTGCCAACTGATTTAGATGATTGTGCTTTAACAGTGAACGGGAAAAAAAGAAATATAAAACGCAACGATTTTCTTATTTTAGCTGCAACAATAGGCTTAAGGGAGAAAATGGCTGAGAATATAATTGAACATGTCATACATAAAGAAGATGTGTTTTTAACTTTATGTGAGAATTCTTTGTTGTCTGAACAAATGAAACAGGACTTTAGTGAATTAATCAAAAGAAGAATAGGTTTATTGAGGAAATCTTCATAATATAAAAAAACGAGACAGCCTCGTTTTTTTAATGAAATCCTTCAATTTTTTTTCTCCAATGGCCCATTCGATAAGCGATATAGGTAAATAATGAACCAAGAAGCCAAGAAATAAGTAGAGAAATAAACATAACATCTTGTAAACCATTTGGAAGTTCAGCAGATTTTGTCATTTCAACCATAATATAAGCGAGCGGCACACGGATGATAACAGTTGTGATAAGTGAAATCCACATCGGTGTCATTGTGTCACCAGCGCCACGCATAACCCCACTTAAACATTGGGTAATAGAGTAGGCGATATAGCCTAAGGCGAGGTAGCGCAACATTGTGATTCCATCTTCTATAATTTGTGTGGTACTAGTAAATAGTTGCATCAAATTTTTACCAAATAATAATAGTGTCAAAGTAATTAAAATAGAAGTGAACAAAGCCAACAACGTACCACTTACAGTTCCTTTATGAAGTCTATCGTAATCTTTTGCTCCAATATTCTGTCCAGCATAGGTTGTCATTGCGTTACCGAAAGACATATTAGGCATCATTGCAAAGCCATCAACACGCATAACAATGACATTGACTGCAATGAATGCTTCACCAAAACTATTCGTTAAGGATTGAACAATAACCATGGCTAATGAGAAGATTACTTGGGTTAATCCTGAAGGGATTCCAAGTTTAAAAATTTGTCCTGCATGAATTTTGGATAGCTTTAAGTCGTCCCAATGAATCGTATATAAATCTTTTTTATTTAATATTTTATGTACACACAATATCGCGGAGATAAATTGAGCAATGGCAGTAGCAAGTGCTACTCCAGCAACACCAAGTCCAAAGCCTGCAACAAACCATATATCTAAGAGGATATTTAATACAGTCGCTACCAATAAATAGACTAAGGCAGCAAAAGAATCACCAAGGCCGCGTAAGACACCACATAAAATATTATAGAAAGCTAAACCACCAACACCCATCATAGATATAATTAAATATTGATAACTCCACTCATAAATAGAAGCTGGTGTATTTAATAAGGTAAGTAAAGGACGTACAACAAAGCATGCCACAATCATAATAATCACAGTAGAAATAGCTGTTAATGTAATGCAGCTACCAATTGTTTTAGATAAATCTTCAGGACTTTTCGCTCCAATATATTGAGAAACCATAATGCTTGCCCCTGTGCTGATGCCAATGAATAAAACCAACAACAAATTGACAATTGGACTCGCACTACCAACAGCTGCAAGCGCGTTATCACCCACATATTGTCCAACTACAATACTGTCTACAGTACTATATAGTTGTTGAGCGATATTGCCGATAATCATAGGAAAGGTAAATAGAAGTATTTTTTCCCATGGACGCCCTGTTGTCATATCGACAGGTTGAAACATGTTTTTTAAAAATGACATAACCCCTCCTTGATTTAAACTACTGTCTATCATTGTAACATAATTAGCAAATATAAAATATAAGTTTAAGGATTATGACAATATCTAAACGATAAACTTAGTGATGAAACTGCAAGATATGAAGTAAATATAATATTGACATTTTAGTTGATTTTGTTAAAATAGTACAGGCAGTGATGAAAACCACTTAAAAAAACATAGTGGGAGTTCATCCTTTTTTTGTGAGGTAAATAATGAATAAAATGAAAAATACACCAGTTAGAAAGCTGTTAATTAGCATGTCATTACCAATTATGTTGGCGATGCTAATACAAGCTTTATATAATATTGTTGATAGTATGTTTGTGGCTAATTATGCCAAGGAAGCCCTTGATGCGGTCTCTTTAGCCTTTCCTATATCTACTTTAATTATTTCCATTTCTGTAGGTACTGCTGTAGGGATGGGCGCTATTCTTTCAAAAAGATTAGGGCAAGGAAGACAGGGAGAGGCCAATCAAATTGCTATGCATGGGATCGTACTTGCTCTAGCGAGTTACGCAGCTATCGCTATCTTCGGCTTGTTTTTTGCAAAAAGTTTTGCCAGTTTCTTCACGAGTAATCAAGAAGTATTAGAAATGGCTACAAGCTATATACGTATTTGTACAGTTGGCTCATTTGGGGTGTTTGTACAAATTACATTAGAAAGAATGTTACAGTCTACAGGACATACGGTAGAAAACTTAATGATGCAGGGAAGTGGAGCGCTTATTAATATTATTTTAGATCCGCTCTTAATTTTTGGTCTATTCTTTTTTCCAGAATTAGGCGTTAAAGGAGCAGCGATTGCAACCATATTAGGACAGATTAGTGCAATGTGTATTGGGTTACACTTAGTGCATAAAAAAGTCAAAGAGATTCAATTAGATTTTTCTACATTTAAATTTGATATGAATGTGGTAAAAGAAATCTATCATGTAGGCTTTCCTGCAATTGTAATGCAATCCTTAACCTCTATTATGACCGTATGCCTGAATGTTATTTTAGCGCTAGATAGTGAAACAGCAATCTCGGTGTATAGTGTGTATGCTAAGCTACAAGCTTTTATATTTATGCCTATATTTGGCATGAATAATGCAATGGTAGCAATTGTTGCCTATAATTACGGTGCTAGAAATAAAGAAAGAATCTTAGCGACAATGAGTTTAGCGATTAAGATTACCTTGGTTGTTATGGGGTGTGGCACCTTATTGTTTCAGTTATTAGCAAATCCGATTATGTATCTATTTAATGCAGATGCACAAATGCTTAGTTTAGGCGTTGTAGCATTAAGAAGAATATCCTTATGTTTTATCTTTGCAGGGGTTACCATTATAAATAGTGGTGTCTTTCAAGCCTTGGGTAAGGGGTTTTACTCATTGATTCTATCTTTAAGTAGAAACATCATTATGTTGATTCCAATAAGCTATCTGTTATATCTTTTATTGGGAATAGATGGTCTATGGTATAGCTTTATCTTAGCAGAGTTTATTTGCATGTTAATAGGATTAAAAATGATGTCAAAAATAAAAAAGACAGTCATTGACCAATTATAATCAGCAAGTATTGAGAAAAATAGGAAAATAACGTAAACTAATTACAATAAAGAGTAGAGATGGAGAACATAAGATGGCATTAACAGCAGGAATTGTAGGATTACCGAATGTAGGGAAGTCTACTTTATTTAACGCAATTACAAAATCAACAGTGGAAGCAGCTAATTATCCGTTCGCAACGATTCAACCTAATGTTGGCGTGGTAACGGTTAATGATAAACGTATGGATGAAATTATTAAATTAGTTAACCCGAAAAAGAATATTTATACAACATTTGAATTTACGGATATCGCGGGACTTGTAAAAGGTGCAAGTAAGGGAGAGGGGTTAGGCAATCAATTCCTATCTCATATTCGTCAAGTAGATGCGATTTGTCATGTGGTTCGCTGTTTTGAAAATGCAGACATTACCCATGTTGAGGGGGGTGTAGATCCAATTCGCGATATTGAAATCATAAATTTGGAACTATCACTAGCAGATTTGTCTACGATTGAAAACAGAATTTCTAAGGTTGAAAGAAAAGCAGCACAAAAAGATAAAGAAGCCATGTTGGAAATAAATGTATTAAAGAAAATTCATCCAGCATTATTAGAGGGAAAACAAGCTCGTAGTGTAGAGTTAAGCAAAGATGAGCTAATTGTTGCAGCTCAATATAATTTATTAACAATTAAGCCAATGATTTATGTAGCAAATATCGAAGAAGAAAAAATTGCCGAACCTACAACAAATGAACATTTTAATAAAGTAGTTGAATACGCTCAACTAGAAAATAATCATGTGATTGCGATTAGTGCAAAAATTGAAGAAGAACTTTGCATGTTAGAAGCAGAGGAAAAAGCTCTATTCTTAGAAGATTTAGGAGTAAGTGAAAGTGGCTTAGATGCATTAGTTAAGGAAGCCTATTCGATTTTAGGTTTAAGAACTTATTTTACAGTTGGTGAAAAAGAATGCCGTGCTTGGACGTTTACACAAGGGATGAGTGCACCTGAGTGTGCAGGGATTATTCACACAGACTTTCAAAAAGGATTTATTAGAGCTGTTACATACAGTTATGAAGATTTAATGACTTACAAGAGTGAAGCGGCTTTAAAAGAGGCAGGAAGATTACGTCTTGAAGGGAAAGAATACATCGTTCAGGATGGAGATATTTTAGAGTTTAGATTTAACGTGTAATTATGAAAGAGAAGCTACATAGATACATTATAGGTGTTTCAGGAGGGCCAGATTCAATGGCTCTTTTAGACTATATGAGAAATGCGTGTGAGGTTGTAGCTGTCCATGTCAATTATCATAAAAGAGAAAGTGCAATGCGAGATCAAAGAATCGTTGAAACTTATTGTAAAAAATATGATATTCAATGTTTTATATTCGATTATGTAGAGGATAAAAAGGGAAATTTTCAGGATTCAGCTAGAGTATTTCGCTATGAAAAATTCAAAGAGGTCTATGATTTGATGAAGGCTGATGGAATCATGACGGCCCATCATCAAGATGATGTGATTGAAACCTATTTAATGCAACTAAAACGAGGAAGTACGCCTAGTTATTGGGGGATAAGAGAAAAGCAACAATGGAAAGAGTATTGGATTATTCGCCCTTTATTAGATAAAACGAAAAGTGAATTAGTTGAGTATTTAAATAAAAATAAAATTGATTACGGTATTGATGAGTCCAATCTTCAAGATAATTACCAAAGAAATCAAATAAGGCATCAAGTTGTGGAAAAGTTGGACGATAAACAACGTCAAAAGTACATAGATGAAATAAAGGATAAAAACTTAAATAATAAAATGGCGGAAGATGAACTTAGTCAATTGATTTATCAGCAAAAAATAAAAGAAGAAGATTTAAGAAATTCAAAACATCCAACAAGTTTATTGCGCTTGTTGATGGGAATTGAGATTAGTGAAACCTACTTAATTGAATTAGTTAGACAATTGATGCAGTGTAAACAGCTTAAGTTGGAAATTGATGAGTACTGGTTATTAAAAGAGGAGGGGTGGATTAGATTTATTGAAAAACCTAAATCCTATACATATGAAATTAAGGAACATCATTTAATACAAACTCCTTATTTTAAAGTAGTAGAGAAGGCAGATTCATTTAGCTGTGCAACGGTAAGTGAAGATGACTTTCCACTAACTATACGCAACGTTCAAAAGGGTGATTGCATCAAAATGAAATATGGTACGAAACGTATTTCTCGCTGGTTTATTGACCATAAAATAGGCTTATATGAGCGTGAGATATGGCCAATTGTGCTGAATAGACATGAAGAAGTCGTTTTAGTGCCTAAAATAGGGTGTAGTTTAAAACATTATTCTAACAATCCTAATCTATTTGTGATAAAATAATTGATATCTGTGGAGGAAAAAAGATGGATCAAAGAGTTAAAGAAATCTTAATTGATGAGCAACAAATTACAGAAAAATGTAAGGAATTAGGGGCGAAAATCTCTGAAGATTATAAAGATGTACAGCCGCCATTATTTGTGGCATTATTAAAAGGGTCAGTTCCGTTTTTGGCTGATTTAATCAAATATGTTACAATTGATATAGAATATGATTTTATGGATGTTTCAAGTTATGCAGGCACAAAATCAACCGGGGATATTCGCATTATCAAGGATTTAGATCGTTCAATAGAAGGCTTAGATATCGTTTTAGTAGAAGATATCGTTGATACTGGAAGAACCCTTGTGAATGTTAAAGAATTATTGAAAAATAAAGGGGCTAAAAGTATCAAAGTAGTTTCTTTGTTAGATAAACCGTCTAGAAGAGAAGTAGAAGTAGAAGCTGAATATATTGGTTTTGTCATTCCAGATGCTTTTGTAATTGGTTATGGATTAGACTTTGATCAAAAATTTAGAAATCTTCCTTATGTAGGCATTATGAAAGAAGAATATTATC
Source organism: Erysipelotrichaceae bacterium (assembly GCA_044432885.1). GTDB lineage: Bacteria > Bacillota_I > Bacilli_A > Erysipelotrichales > Erysipelotrichaceae > CAYJNO01. The sequence continues at coordinate 33,539 of JAWXUG010000002.1, forward strand.
AATAGGAGGTAAGTTCATGAATAAAGGCAATAATAGATATTTAAATTATATTCCTTTCTTTATTCTAATGATGGCAATCATGAGTATGTCAATGTTTGGAGAGAGTAGTTATAACCAAGCATTAACTTATACTCAATTGCAAGAGTTTTTAAAAGAAGGTAATGTAGAAACTGTAAGTCTATCTGTAGACTATACAGTAATTAATGTTTCAGGTATTTATGTAGAGGATGAAGTTGAAGGTACTTTCAGCGCTACGATTCCAAATACAGAAGCTGAACTAGAAAAATTAATGGCAACTATTGAAGAAGCGGATATTGTGATTGTGGATGCCAATGAATCTAACTTTTGGGTAGAATTAATCGCATCAATCCTTCCATTTATTTTACTTGGAGGAGTAGCGATTTACTTCTTAAGTAAAAGTGGTGGTGGCGCTAATAATAAAGCGTTTGAATTTTCTAAATCACGTGCAAGAATTGAAGGCGATATTAAAGTTCGTTTTAGTGATGTAGCAGGTTGTGATGAAGAAAAAGAAGAAATGCAGGAGTTAATTGACTACTTAAAACATCCTCGTAAGTTCTCTAAAATGGGAGCAAGAATTCCTAAGGGAATTTTAATGGTAGGTTCTCCAGGTACTGGGAAAACCTTATTAGCTAAAGCGGTAGCAGGTGAAGCGGATGTTCCATTCTACTCTATTTCCGGAAGTGATTTCGTAGAAATGTTTGTAGGGGTTGGAGCAAGTCGTGTACGTGATATGTTTAAAAAAGCGAAACAAACCTCACCATGTATGATTTTTATTGATGAAATTGATGCGGTAGGAAGACAACGTGGCGCTGGAATGGGTGGCGGACATGATGAACGAGAACAAACCTTAAACCAAATGTTAGTTGAGATGGATGGGATTAATGATAATGCAGGTATTGTAATTATTGCAGCTACCAATAGACCAGATGTACTGGATCCAGCATTACTTCGTCCAGGACGTTTTGACAGACAAATTACAGTTGCACTACCAGATAGAAAAGGTAGAAAAGAAATTTTAATGGTTCACGCAAGAAATAAAATCTTAAGTCCTGAAATCGATTTAGATGCATTAGCAAAAAGAACACCAGGATTCAGTGGTGCTGATCTTGAAAACGTTTTAAATGAGGCTAGTATTCTTGCAGTGCGTGAAAACGCACCTGCTGTAACGATGGATCATCTTGATGAAGCGATTGACCGTGTTATGATGGGACCTGCTAAGAAGAGTCGTAAATATGATGAAAAATCTAAAAAGCTTGTTGCCTATCATGAGGCAGGGCATGCAGTCATTGGATTATTCTTAGACGATGCAACGATGGTACAAAAAGTAACGATTATTCCACGTGGTCAAGCTGGTGGATATAACTTGATGACAGAAAAAGAAGAAAAAATCATGCACACTAAAAAGGATTTAATGAGTACCATTACTTCTTATATGGGTGGGCGCACAGCGGAAGAAATTTTCTTTGATGATATTTCAACAGGGGCATCAGGAGATATTGATTCTGCCACAAGAATCGCTCGCGATATGGTTACTCTGTATGGTATGAGTGATCTTGGTCCTGTTAAATATGAAAGTGGAAGTCAAAATGTTTTCTTAGGAAGAGATTACAATTCTGCTTCTAATGTATCTGGACAAATTGCCTTTGAAATTGATCAAGAAGTTCGAAAGATAGTGGATAATGCCCATAATAAAGCAAAAGAAATTATCACAGCACATAAAACAGAACTTATTCGAATTGCTGAAGCTTTAATGGAAAATGAAACATTAACTTCTGAACAAATTGAAAAAGTTGTACAGGGATTACCTTATAAAGAAGAAGTAGAACCTGTAAAAGTGGTTGAAGAAGTTGTGGTTGAACAAATTCCAGAAGAAATCGAAGAAGACGAAAAAATTTAAATAAAATATAAGGTATTAGGCTCATAAAGTCTAATACCTTTTATATTTTAATAGAAGTCCACTTGCCACTTGAAAACCTTTGGTACCCTAATACAGCTCTTGTAGCTTGATCTAACCACATTGCCATCCAGGCTCCATTCAGTCCAAGACCGAGTTTAGTGCAAAAGATGAAAGCACTTAAGGGTCGTAATATGGCAACACACATCATACTAGAAAAGGCTACAAATTTTGTGTCCCCAGCACCTCGTAGAGCACCATTCATTACAATCCTAGAAGTTTGAAAGTGGGTAGTACACGCCATGATAATCATGACCATACTAGCCATAGATAGAACTTCACTACTATTGTCATAAAGCGCTACTAATCGAGTGCCTGCAAATAAGAATATAAGAGAGAGTAGTGAGGAGATACAAAAGGCAACTCGTTGACCAGTTTTGCCATAAACTTCAGCTTCATCGATACGTTTCTTTCCCAGAGATTGGCCAACTAACGCCGAAGTAGCAACAGAAATACCATCTCCAAAAGCAAAAGATATTTCTTGTATGGAACTACATGCTTGATGGGTTGCGAAAGCAGTTGAACCAAAATCAGCGACAATACGCATAAACATGAAAATCCCAATTCGTAAGCACATTTGCTCAATCAATGCAGAACTACTTATTTTATTAATTGAAGATAAGGTTTGTAAATCAAAATGAAAACCAACTTTATGATAAATAGATAAAAATCCATCATAGCTAAATAATGAAAAAATAGACATGAAGCAACCAACACTACTTCCTATTAACGTAGCAATTCCTGCTCCTTGAATACCGAGGGTTGGGAAAACCCATATTCCGTTAATCAAAAGGAAATTTAAAATTACATTGACAATATTTGCTGCCAAATTTGTTCTTAAAGATATTTTAGTGCGTCCTGCCCCTCGTTGCGCAGCATTGATAGTTAAAGAGACACTAGTGAAAGGGATGCTTAACATTAATGGTTGAAAATAGGTAATAGCCAAATCGATATATTCAGCATCTGCACCAGCGAATGTAAGGACTTTATCAGCGAAGATAAAAGCTAAACTAGACATCGTTATGGCAATCATGATATTGAGCATAATAGCTTGACGAAGACATTTATTAGCTTTAATTTGATCATTTTCACCAAAACGTCTAGCAACAATCGTTGCAACCCCTACATTTAATGAACTGATTAAAGCTAGTACAATCAATCGTGGTTGATTGGTAATTCCAACAGCTGCAATCGCAAGGGTACCTAGGGTTCCCACCATCATTAAATCGACAGCACTGATTAAAAAGATAAGCACCGATTCTAATGCACTTGGCCATGCGATTTTAAAGAGTTGATGATAATAGCTAAAGGTATCTTTTAAATGGCTAGAATCTTGTTTTGAAGAAAGCATGTAATCCACAGAAAAAAATCTAATAATATAATTTTTCATCTTTCCCCCTAATCTCTTGTAAAATACATAAACATTTTATACATGGTAGCACAGTTTTATAAGAGGTTCAACAAGCTTAAAATAAATCCTTTGAAAAGAGCGCATTTATGCTATATTCATTGGTGTAAATGCTAAAGAACGCATTCGTTGTATTTAAATTTTTGAAGTGCTAGAATGCAAATTATAAATATGAACCTTATATTTATATAAAGAAATTGAGCTGGAGGAAATGATGAAAATCACAAAGCAAATTTATAAAATACTTTCTGTAATAATCTCATGTTTATTAGTTGTGTTTGCATTATTATTGGTAGGTGTAAGACTATTTGGATTTACTCCTTACACCATTCTTTCAGCTAGTATGGAACCAAAATATCCAGTAGGATCACTCATTTATATTAGACCAATTGAAAAAGAAAATATTGTAGTGACTGATGATATTACTTATGTCTTTGATGAACAATTAAATGTTGTGACTCATCAAGTGATAGAAATCAGTGATGATGGTGAGTATTTCTTTACGCAAGGATTAGCGAATCAATCGCCCGATACAAACCCAGTATATTATGAAAATATTTTGGGGAAAGTTTATTTTTGTATTCCATTATTAGGATATGTTGCTTCTTTTTTATCTAGTCCTTTAGGATTGATAATATCCATCCTATTAATATTGATATGGTGTGTTCTGATTTATATGGTTGAACTGTATAGAAAAAATAAGAACTAAATTATTTTTTGAATAGGTTTTAAGTGGGTTTCTTCACACATTAAATAAATTTAAAGAGAGGTAAGAAAATGAAAAACAAATTTTTAAAACCAGCACTAGCTTTAGTTCTACTAACAACAATGACAGTAGGTGGATCACTCGCCTATATCAATGCCCAAACAGATGAGATTGAAAATAAATTTGTTTATGCACATGTAGGTGATGGCGACGATACTTTAGCTATCGAACTTGATGAAACCTTCACTTTAGGTGGAGATGATGTATCAGAAATGGAAGATGGAATTGCTAAATTTTTACCAGGAGATGAGATTGTGAAAAGTCCTGTTGTCACTGTAACAGCCAATGCATTAGAGGATGGTGCGTACGTATTTATTGAAATAAAAGGGGATGGAGCTGATAATATCGTAGCCCTTGGATTCACAGTAGATACAGATGTATGGACAGCGGTTTCTGATACCACTAATGTTTACTATACAGTAGTAGACAAGATTACAGATAGCCAACTACTTAACTTTGATGTCTTCTCAACAGATACAATTACGATTCCAACCGACTTTAGCGACTCTACATTTGATGAAGTACAAACATTAACAGTAGATGCCTATGCCATTCAAAAAGCAAACTTAGATAGCGCTGAAGATGCATGGCTTGCATTAAATCCAAGTGTTTAAAATAAGATTAAAATTTCCTATACATAAATTAACCTAAATTAAATAAAGATAATCCCTTAAAACAAATAGCCTAAACAATATAAATACTATAAATGACTTGATGAATTCACTTATTAAGTGAATTCATCTTCTATGTAAGTTTTATTTTAGATGATACACATAGCAAGGAGTCTTATATGAAAAAGAAAATACCCTTCATTTTAATCATAATCATCGTAAGTTTAGTAGGTTATCAAAGTCTAGCCTATTACACAACGAATACCACATCAAAAATATCATTACAACA
>JAWXUG010000003.1:0-28995 GCA_044432885.1 Erysipelotrichaceae bacterium
TGGTATATTTATATTTGATAACCTTGAATTTCATGGTATGGTTCACCATATTGATGAAATTACAAATAGACATACACGTCAACTTGTGCGCAAGATTAAAACCTTTCAAGATCTTATCTTAGAAGATGAACGATTTGAAGCTTGTTATCATGCGGACATTGGCGATGGTGTATTAATTTTAAAAAAGAGAGGTAATGATAATGAAAATTAAATCTTTAGTAGTATTAGGTACAATCGTCAGTGCAGGAGCTTTTGTGGTAAGTCGTTGGAAAAGATTAGATGAGTTAGATAAACAAGAAACTGAGAAAAAATTGATTAGTTTAAATAGTCATGATGAAAACCCTACGGAAGAAGCGGGATCTAAGGAAACAAGGATGCCTAATAAATATCCAAATTTAGCTGTTGATTTTTTAGATGCTATTTCTTCTCAAAGAGAGGTATTTAATTTAGAATTTCAACCTGAAACCTTGGTGAGATTATTCCATCAAATTAGCTTTCCAAATATGAATAATGTGGATTATTTTTTGAAAGAAATCAGTGACTCAGATTATGAGTTTGATGTTCAAGTGGAAACTAGTGTCGTTAAATTAGCTAAAAACCTTGTGATTGAGGAAGATATGATTATTAACGATATTTTCTATGTAGCCAATGTGGCTGCTGGATTTGAAGGGGATTATCAAGGCTATTCAATGGAAGTGCTATAGACTATCAATCAGATAGTCTTTTTTATATTTATTTAATGAAATCGTTAACCGCATTCGTTTGTCATGTTTATTAGTTTGTTGTATAATAACTAAGTTATGAAAAATATTATAAGTGTAGAAAAATTGAATTTTCATTATGATGAAGATACGTATGCGGTAAAAGAGGTTTCTTTTGATATTCTCAAGGGAAGCTATACAACAATAATCGGCCATAATGGATCTGGTAAAAGCACCATTGCTAAACTATTGATAGGTCTATTAGAAAAGGATAGTGGTGAGATTGTTGTGGGTGATTTGCCTTTAACTTTAGAAAATTTAAATTCAATTAGAAATGAAATTGGCATTGTGTTTCAAAATCCGGATAATCAATTCATTGGCTCAACAGTAAGAGATGATATTGCTTTCGGTTTGGAAAATCATTTAGTAGATCCAGAAAAAATGGATAGCATTATTAATCGATTTGCTGAAAGTGTAAACATGTCTAGCTATTTGGATCATGAACCCACAAAATTGTCAGGTGGACAAAAGCAAAGAGTAGCTATTGCGGGTGCTTTAGCAATGAATCCTGAAATCATCATTTTTGATGAGAGTACAGCAATGCTAGACCCTACTGGGAAAGCAGAAATCAATAAACTAATCAAAGACTTACATAACGAAACAAAATTAACGATTATTTCGATTACCCACGATGTAGAAGAGGTGATTAAAAGTGATTATGTTCTTGTGATGGATAAGGGTTCTTTAATCATGCAAGGAGCACCAAGTGAGATATTTAAAAATGAAAAAAAGATGATTGATTTAAATTTAGATATTCCGTTTTCAATGCGTTTGTATAATCAATTGGAAAAACAAGGAATCACACTCGATGTAAATAATGATTTAGAAGGGATGGTGGATGCTTTATGTCAATTAAGTTTGAAAAAGTAGGCTATATTTATGACCATCAATCCCCTTTTGAATTTGTCGCTTTAAAAGAAGTTGATTTAACAATTCAAACGGGTAAAGTGACGGCTATTATCGGGAATACCGGTAGTGGAAAAAGTACACTTGTCCAACATTTAAATGTTTTATTAAGACCGACAAGTGGTAAGTTGACTGTTTTAGATAAGGTTATTTCAAGTGATGAAAAAACAAAACAGTTAAAACAACTAAGGAAAAAAGTAGGGCTGGTTTTTCAGTTTCCAGAGTATCAGTTGTTTGAGGAAACCATTTTAAAGGATGTTTCTTTTGGGCCTCGAAATTTTTCAAGTGATGAAGAAAGAATCATTGAATCTTCTAAAAGAGCTTTAAGTTTAGTGGGGATGGACGAGCCTTATTACGAGCGTAGTCCGCTTGATTTAAGTGGAGGGCAAAAAAGAAGAGTAGCGATAGCGGGGATATTAGCCCTTGATCCAGAAGTTTTAGTATTAGATGAACCGACGGCAGGACTTGACCCTCAAGGTTCAAAACAAATGATGAGTTTATTTAAAGAATTAAATGTTGATTATGGGAAAACGGTACTTATTGTTACTCATGATATGGACCATGTTTTGAACTATTGTGATGAAGTGGTTGTAATGAGGAAAGGATGTGTCTATTATCAAAATGATGTACATTCTTTCTTTAAAGATGAAACAATATGGAATGAATTGAAAATTGAGCAACCGAATATTATTAAAGCGAAACAAATGCTTATTGATAAAGGGTTCATGATTGATGAAAATATATTTGATTTAGAAAGTTTAGTGAATCAGCTTAAATCACAGGTGAAATCAAATGGCTAGTTTTACAATAGGGAAGTATTTGCCACTTAATTCAGTGGTTCACAAGATGGATCCTCGCTGCAAAATTTTAGCAATGTTAATTATGTTGATAGCGATTATGATGCCTGTAGGTTATTTAGGATACGCAATTATTGGCACGATTATTGTTGGGTTTACGCTGTTATCTAAATTAAAATTATCTTTTGTTATTAAAGCGATTAGACCAATGTTATTTATGTTGTGTTTTTTACTTGTGATCAATATGATGGTCATCAAGACTGGGACATTATTAGTTACTGTTTTTGGCTTTAGCATTTATAGTGATGCTGTATTTCAAACTTTATTTATAGCTATTAGGTTAATTATGATGATTATGATTACAACCGTTTTAACAACGACTACCAAACCACTAGATTTAACGTTAGGGATTGAAGATTTATTGTCTCCGTTTAAAAAAATAGGAGTCCCTGCCCATGAAATTGCAATGATGATTTCGATTGCTTTAAGATTTATTCCTACTTTAATTGAAGAAACACAACGTATCATGCGAGCTCAAGCGAGTAGAGGGGTAGATCTTGAAGAAGGTAGCTTAGGTGAAAAAGTACAGGCCATTTTATCTTTGATTGTTCCTTTATTTGTATCAGCATTCCAACGCGCTGAAGACTTAGCAAATGCGATGGAAGCTCGTGGATATATTCCAGGAGAAACAAGAACAAGATATAAACAATTAAAAATGAAAAGTTATGATTATATATTAATGATAGCTGTTAGTTTGATTTTCATCTTAATGATGGTATTTGTTTTCGTATGATAAAGCGTTTTAAAGTGTGCGTAGCTTATGATGGAACAAATTATAAGGGCTGGCAAAAACAAAATAATGGTTTAGGAATACAGGAAGTACTTGAGAAAGTATTGTCCTCTATTAGTCACGAACAGATAGATATTGTGGCATCAGGCAGAACAGATGCAGGCGTTCATGCTAGTAAGCAGTATTTTCACTTCGATACCGTCTTCTATTTGGATGCAGATGCATGGCATAAAGCGATAAGGGGATATTTGCCTAAAGATATTTATATTATCAGTATGGAAGAAGTGGATCAAAGCTTTCATGCAAGATTTAGTGCAAAAGCCAAAATATATCAATATCGAATAAAAATTAATCACTACGATGTCTTTGAAAGAAATTATAGTTGTTATTGTGGTTATCCACTGGATGTTAAAGTAATGAAACAATGTGCTCAGTTGTTTGTTGGGTCAAAAGACTTCACTTCTTTTTGTGGTAACTCATTACAAATTCATCCTGATCAGGTAAGGACTATTTATTCTATAGATATTGAAGATAATGAAGAGTGGATTGTTTTGACTTTTCATGGAAGAAGCTTTTTGCGATATATGGTGAGAATGATAACTGCTGCACTGATAACTGCTGGTAGAGGGCGAGTTAGCGAAGACGAACTTGAAATGATGTTAAAGGCAAAAAATAAGGATGCCTTTAAACTGAATGCAGAGCCACAAGGCCTTTATTTGATGGATGTTTTGTATGAAGGATAAAGAAGGATAAAAATAAAAAAGTGCTTGCAATAGCGCTTTTTATTTCGTATAATGTGTAGGCATCGCTATGATATGGGAGGTTGCTGGCACACCGAAAGACGTTGTCACAGGTGTGATAACCGGGGAATTCACAAGGAGCGAGAGTCTTTAATAAGACGGATGAAATGAAGGAGGAATATTTCATGGCAAAAAATAGCGTAAAAATTCGCTTAAAAGCTTACGAGCACAGAGCACTTGACACAGCTAGCGAGAAAATCGTTCAAGCTGCAATGGAGCATGGAGCTAAGAAAGTTGTTGGGCCAGTTCCACTACCAACTGAAAAACAAGTGGTAACAATCTTACGTGCGGTTCACAAATACAAAGATTCGCGCGAACAATTCGAAATCAGAACACACAAACGTTTAATCGAAATCATCGGACCAACACCAGCTACAATCGACGCATTAAGTCGTTTAGAGCTTGCAAGTGGCGTTGATATCGAAATTAAACTTTAGTTAGAAAGGTGGCATCATGAAAGGAATATTAGGACGTAAACTTGGTATGACTCAAGTGTTTACTGAAGAAGGTGTATTAATTCCAGTAACAGTTATCGGGATTGAACCAAATACAGTATTACAAAAGAAAACAATTGAAACAGATGGCTATGAAGCTGTTCAACTTGGTTTAGAAGATGTTAAAGAATCAAGAGCTACAAAACCTCAATTAGGTCATGCTAAAAAAGCAAACTCAGCAGCTAAAAAATTCATTCGTGAAATCAGAAGTAGCGAAATGATGGATTTAGAAGTTGGACAACAAATCAATGCAACAATCTTTTCCGCTGGTGACATTGTAGATGTTACAGGAGTGAGTAAAGGTCATGGATTTAGCGGAACGATCGTACGTAACAATGCAACTATCGGGCCAAAATCACATGGTTCAGGGCATCATAGACACATCGGTTCATTAGCGACTATCGGTCGTAATAACGGTGTAATTAACAAGGGTACAGTAATGGCTGGGCAACACGGTTGTTTCAGAACTACAAACCAAAACTTAGAAGTTATTAAAGTTGACGGTGAAGAGAACTACATGTTAGTAAAAGGAAACGTTCCTGGACCTAAAAAAGGGCTTGTAATCGTAAAAACAACAGTTAAGAAAGTAAAAAATGTAGCAGCAAAAGAATTACTTTCAGTTAGTAAGGAGGACTAAGAATGCCTAATTTAGACGTATATAGTTTAGAAGCTACGAAAGTAGGCACTATCGATGCAGGTGAAGCTGTATTTGGAATCACACCAAACAAACAAGCGATGTTTGATGTAATCCTTATGCAAAGAGCAAGCCTTCGTCAAGGAAGTCATGATGTTAAGACACGTCGTGAAGTAAGTGGTGGTGGGAGGAAACCATTCCGCCAAAAAGGAACTGGTCGTGCTCGTCAAGGGTCAATCAGAGCTCCTCAATGGAGAGGTGGAGGAATTGCATTCGGTCCAACTCCTAGAAGCTATGCTTACAAATTAAACCGTAAAATTAGAAGATTAGCAGTACGCTCAATCTTATCTCAAAAAGTTTTAGATAACAATTTAGTTGTATTAGATACAATTGAGTTTGCAACAGCTAAAACAAAAGATTTCGTTAAAGTGATGGAAGCATTCAAATTTGAACGTAAAACTTTATTCGTAGTAGATATTGAAGAAGATTTCAACAATGCTTACTTAGCAATGAGAAACCTTCCAAATGTATTAATGTTAACCGTTGAATCAATCAATGTGTATGACGTTGCGAATGCAGACAAATTAGTAATGACTAAAGCTGCAATGGAAAAAGCGAAGGAGGTATTAGCATAATGACTAATGCAAGAGATCTTATTATTCGTCCTTTGATTACTGAAAAGACAATGAAAATGATGCAAGACGACAATAAAGTGACATTCGTGGTTGCTAAAGGAGTTAACAAAACTCAAGTGCGTCAAGCTATCGAAAGTATCTTCAACGTTAAAGTAGAATCAGTGAACATGATGAATGTTCGCCCTAAGAAAAAACGTGTAGGTAAATATGTTGGGACAACAAGTGCATATAAAAAAGCAATTGTTAAATTACCAGAAGGGACAGATATCGATTTAGGTATCTAGTTAAAACAAATATCGGAAGAATCATGCTATTTCCGGAAAATCATGCATAGGAGGACAAATACGTGGGTATTAAAAAATATAAACCAACCACTCCTGGTAGACGTGGAATGTCTACATTGACTAATGATGAAATTACAACTAACAAACCAGAGAAAAGTTTATTAGTAAGTTTCTCAAAGTCAGGAGGAAGAAATAACACTGGTCGCATCACAACAAGACACCACGGTGGTGGGCACAAACAAAAATATCGTATTATCGATTTTAAACGTAACAAAGACAATATCGTTGCTAAAGTAGCAACAATTGAATATGATCCAAATAGAACAGCAAACATCGCATTATTACACTACGCTGATGGTGAAAAGAGATATATCTTAGCGCCAAAAGGTTTAGTTGTAGGACAAGAAGTTGTTTCTGGTACTACTGCGGACATTAAAGTAGGAAACTGCTTAGAACTTCAAAATATGCCAGAAGGTACAACTGTTCATAACATCGAATTAAAACCTGGTAAAGGTGGACAATTAGCAAGATCTGCAGGAGCTAGTGCTCAAATCTTAGGTCTTGAAGGACGTTATGCAATCGTTAGACTTGTAAGTGGTGAAGTTCGTAAAATCTTAGGTAACTGTCGTGCTACAGTTGGTACAGTAGGTAATGAAGATTACAACTTAATCAACTGGGGTAAAGCAGGACGTTCACGTTGGTTAGGTATCCGCCCAACTGTTCGTGGTTCTGTAATGAATCCAAATGACCATCCACATGGTGGTGGGGAAGGACGTACGCCAATCGGACGTAAATCTCCAATGACACCTTGGGGTAAAAAAGCGATGGGTGTTAGAACTCGTAAAACTAAAAAAGCTTCTACGCAATATATTGTACGTAGACGCGATGCGAAATAGGCGAAAGGAAGGAAATGAAAAATGGCTCGTAGTCTTAAAAAAGGACCATTCTGTGATGATCACTTAATGAAAAAAGTGGATGCACTTAATGCGTCAGGTAAAAAAGAAGTAATTAAAACTTGGTCTCGTCGTTCAACAATTTTCCCTGATTTCGTTGAACACACATTTGCCGTATATAATGGTAAAGAACATGTTCCAGTTTTTGTAACTGAGGATATGGTAGGACATAAATTAGGAGAATTCGTACCAACACGCAAATACGGCGGACATGGTGACGATAAGAAAGCTTAAGGAGGAAGTAGAAAATGAATGTTAAAGCAACTGCAAAGACAGTACGTATTTCTGCTAGAAAAGTTAGATTGGTGTTAGACCTTGTAAGAGGGAAAAACATTGAAGAAGCTCAAGCGATCTTAAAATTCACACCAAATCACGCTGCTAGAGAAGTGTCAAAAGTACTTAAATCTGCTGTAGCAAACGCTACAAATAACCACCAATTAGATGGTGAAAAATTATATATTTCAGCATGCTATGCAAATGAAGGTGTAACGATGAAACGTTTTATGCCTCGTGCTAAAGGTAGCGCTGCTCAAATACTAAAACGCACTAGCCACATCACAGTTGTTGTGGCAGAGAAATAGGAAGGGGAATCGAACAATGGGTCAAAAAGTTAGTCCAATAGGCTTACGTGTCGGGGTTATCCGTGATTGGGAATCTAGATGGTATGCTGAAAAAGAATATGGAACATTATTAGTTGAAGATATCAGAATTCGTGAATATGTTTTTGCGAAATTAAAAGATGCTTACTGCTCACGTGTTGAAATCGAACGTTCGAAAAACCGTGTGGAAATCATTATTCGTTGTGCTCGTCCTGGAGTTTTAGTGGGATCAAACGGAGAAAAAATCGAAAAAGCTAAAAAAGAATTAGCTAAATTAGTTGGGGATAAACAAGTTAACATTAATGTTGTTGAAGTTGCTAACCCAGATTTAGATGCTCATTTAGTTGCTCGTAAGATTGCTGAACAATTAGAAAATCGTCAATCTTTCAGAACGACTCAAAAGAAAGCTATCCAACAAACAATGAGATCAGGTGCAAAAGGGATTAAAACCATTGTATCAGGTCGTTTAGGTGGAGCAGATATCGCACGTGGTGAAGGATACTCTGAAGGAGTTGTTCCTCTACACACACTTCGTTCTGATATCGATTACGCTCATTATGAAGCAAATACAACTTATGGTAAATTAGGAGTTAAAGTTTGGGTTTGTCGTGGAGAAGTATTACCAGGACAAATGGTAAAAGAACCTGAAGCGCCTAAGTTCGCAGATCGTCGTGACAACCGTCGCCGTCGTGACAACCGTCGCCCTAATAACAGACCAAACAGCAATGCTCCAAGAGGAGCTCAAGGGGCAGTGAAGGCAGGAGGTAATTAATTATGTTAATGCCAAATAGAACTAAATATAGAAGACCTCACCGTCAAACTTATGAAGGACGTTCAAAAGCTGGACGTGAAGTGGTTTTTGGAGATTTTGGTCTTGTAGCTCAAACAGGAGCATATGTATCAAATAGACAAATCGAGTCAGCTCGTATTGCAATGACAAGAAAAATGAACCGTGTTGGTAAAGTATGGATAAAAATATTCCCTCACTTAGCAATCACGAAAAAACCTCTTGAAGTTCGTATGGGATCTGGTAAAGGGGCACCTGAAGGATGGGTAGCTGTCGTTCAACCAGGACGCGTTATGTTTGAAGTATCAGGAGTTGATGAAGAATTAGCTCGTGAAGCATTCAGATTAGCGTCTCACAAATTACCTGTTAAGTGTAAATTTGTTAGAAAAGGAGAGGTGAAATAAGATGAACGTTAAAGAAATCAGAGATTTAAGTAGTACTGAATTACTTGAAAACATCAATTCACTAAAAGAAGAATTATTCAAACTTCGTTTCCAACAAGCGACAGGGCAATTAGAGAACCCTATGCGTTTACGTGAAATTAAGAAAACAATTGCTAGAATTAAAACGGTATTAACAGAACGTGAATCTAGCAATGCTAAATAAGGAGGGCACTATGGAAAGATCAAATCGTAAAGTATTACGCGGTAAAGTTGTTTCAGATAAAATGGACAAGACGATCACTGTTGAAATTTCAACTAGTAAGAGCCATCCATTATATTCAAAACGTATCAAATATTCAAAAAAGTTTAAAGCTCATGATGAAAATAATGCAGCTAAAATTGGAGATATCGTAGAAATTATGGAAACTCGTCCATTATCTAAAGATAAAAGATTCCGTTTAGTAAGCATTATTGAAGAAGCTATTATTCTTTAGTACAAGGGAGGAACTAAAATTATGATTCATAATGAAACTAGATTAAAAGTTGCCGATAACACTGGTGCTAAAGAAGTACTAGTAATCAGATGCTTAGGCGGCTCAAAAAGAAAATTCGCAAACATCGGTGATATCATCGTGTGTACAGTAAAATCAGCAGCACCTGGTGGTTCAGTTAAAAAAGGTGATGTTGTGAAAGCTGTTATTGTTCGTACAAAATATGGAGTTAACCGTGAAAATGGTTCATTCATCAAATTCGACGATAACGCAGCAGTAATCATCAAAGATGACAATACGCCAAAAGGAACTCGTATCTTCGGTCCTGTGGCTAGAGAACTTCGTGATAAGGACTTTATGAAAATCGTGTCTTTAGCACCGGAAGTATTATAAGGAGGCTGACTTTAGATGAAAATTTTAAAAGGTGATAAAGTTAAAGTCATTACTGGAAAATACAAAGGAACAATTGGTGAAGTTACTCAAGTGTTCCCTAAAAAGGAAATGGTAGTTGTTGAAGGAGTTAACATGATTAAAAAATCATTAAAACCTACACAAGCTAATCCTGATGGAGGAATTATTGAGAAAGAAGCACCAATCCATGTATCCAATGTTATGGCTTATGACTCAAAAGCAAAAAAATCTTCTAGAATCGGTTATGTAGAAGAAAAAGGAAACAAAGTACGTGTTTATAAGAGCACTGGAAACAAAGTAAAAGGGGGTAAAAAATAGTGAACCGCCTACAAGAAAAATATAAAAGCGAAGTAGTTGCTAGTTTAGTTGAAAAATTTGAATACTCTTCAGTAATGCAAGCTCCAAAACTTGATAAAGTAGTTATCAACATGGGGATTGGGGAAGCAATTAGTAACCCTAAAGCATTAGATGAAGCAGTTGCTGAATTAACTTTATTAGCTGGTCAAAAACCAATTATTACTAAAGCTAAAAAATCAATCGCAAACTTCAAATTACGTGAAGATATGCCAATTGGTTGTAAAGTTACTTTACGTGGTGAAAAAATGTATGAATTATTAGATAAATTATTCAACATTTCATTACCTCGCGTTAGAGATTTCCGTGGAGTTAGTGCAACAGCATTTGACGGACGTGGAAACTACACATTAGGTGTTAAAGAACAAATTATCTTCCCAGAAATTAATTACGATAAAGTAAATAAAGTTCGTGGTATGGATATCGTTATTGTTACAACAGCTAACACAAATGAAGAAGCAAAGGCCCTATTAACTGGATTAGGCATGCCTTTTGTTAAGTAAGAAGGAGAATTGAAATGGCAAGAAAATCGATGATTATCAAATCTCAACGTCCAGCAAAATTCTCATCTCGTGCTTACACAAGATGTGAACGTTGTGGACGTCCACATTCAGTATTAAAAAAATACAAAATCTGCCGTATTTGCTTTAGAGAATTGGCTTATAAAGGTCAAATCCCTGGAGTTAAGAAGGCAAGCTGGTAAGAGTTAAGGAGGAAGGCAAAAATGATGAATATGACAGATCCAATCGCGGATATGCTTACTAGAATTCGTAACGGCGTTAGCGCTCGTCATGAAGAAGTTAGTATCCCATCAAGCAAAATGAAAGTAGAAGTTGCCAAAATCCTTAAGGATGAAGGCTACATTCTAAGCTACAAAGTAACAGGAGAAAAAGCTAGTGAAAAAACATTAGTTGTTGGATTAAAATACGGACCAAATGATGAAAAAGTAATCAATGGTATTAAACGTATTTCTTCTCCAGGTCTTCGTGTTTACGCAAAAAGTGATAATTTACCAAGAGTATTAAATGGTCTTGGTATTGCAATCATTTCGACATCACAAGGGTTGATGACTGACCGTGATGCTCGTAAAAACCATGCAGGCGGCGAAGTTGTCGCTTACGTTTGGTAATTAAATAAAACTGAAAGGAAAACAAAATGTCACGTATCGGAAATAAAACGATTACCGTTCCGTCAGGGGTTGAAGTTACAATCACTGAAGCGAATGAGGTGACGGTAAAAGGCCCTAAGGGAACTTTAAATCGTCAGTTTAGTCCACTAATTGCCATTCAAAACGACAATGGTGTGATTACATGTGTTCGTGCAAACGAAGAAAAACACACAAAACAATTACATGGTACAACTCGTGCCTTATTAAACAATATGATCGAAGGAGTATCTAATGGATTCAAAAAAGAATTAGATATTATCGGGATCGGATTCAGAGCAGCTTTAGCTGGCAATAAATTAACATTAAATGTTGGTTATTCTCATCCAGTTGAATTTACTGCAGAAGAAGGAATTACTATTGAAGTGCCTAATCAAACAACTGTTATCGTATCAGGTATCGATAAACAACGTGTTGGAGAAGTTGCTGCAAACATCCGTGCAACAAGAAAACCAGAACCTTATAAAGGTAAAGGGATTCGTTACAAGGGTGAAAACGTTCGCCGTAAAGAAGGTAAAACGGCTGGTAAGAAATAGTGGGGAAGGAGTAATAATATGCTTAAGAAAATTGCTAAAAATCAAGAGCGTCTTCGCAGACATGCTCGCGTAAGAAGAAAAATTAGCGGTACACCTGAATGCCCACGTTTGAACGTTTTCCGTTCTAATGCTCACATCCATTGCCAAGTTATTGACGATGTTAATGGGAAAACATTAGCTGCTTGTAGTTCAGTTGAACTAAAATTGGCTAATGGTGGGAATGTAGATGCTGCTAAAACAGTAGGAACAAAAATTGCTGAAAAATGTTTAACATTAAACATTGAAAATGTTGTATTTGACCGTGGTGGATATGTATACCATGGACGTGTCCAAGCCCTAGCTGATGCAGCTAGAAGTGCTGGACTAAAATTCTAGGAGGCGAATATGGAACGTAAACCAAGAAGAGTAGAACGCGAAAAAGAATTCGAAGAACGCGTAGTAGTAATTAACCGTGTTAGTAAAACGGTTAAAGGTGGACGCCGTATGCGTTTCTCAGCTTTAGTTGTTGTTGGAGACAAAAAAGGTCGTGTAGGTTATGGTATGGGTAAAGCAAATGAAGTACCTGATGCAATCAAAAAAGCGATTGAAACAGCTAAGAAAAACGTAGTTAGAGTGCCACTTGTAAATGGTGGAAAAACCATTCCTCATGCAATCACTGGTGTTTATGGTGCAGGTGAAGTATTCCTTCGTCCAGCATCAGAAGGTACTGGGGTAATTGCAGGTGGAGCAGTACGTGATGTATTAGAGTTAGCAGGAGTTAACGATATTTTAACAAAATGTATTGGATCAAGAACACCAATCAACATGGTGCATGCAACTGTTAAAGCTTTAACAGAGTTAAAAACTTTAGAACAAGTTGCTAAATTGCGTGAAATGAAACCGCAAGACGTTCGATAGGAGGGTACAAGAATGAAATTACATGAAATGCAATATAACGAAGGTGCCCGCCGCGATAGAAAAAGAATCGGACGTGGACACGGGTCTGGAAACGGCAAAACTGCTGGTAAAGGACATAAAGGACAAAATGCAAGATCTGGTGGAGGAGTAGCGTTAGGATTTGAAGGTGGACAAACACCTTTATACAAACGTATTCCAAAACGTGGATTTACAAATTTCACTAGAAAAGAATTCGGAATTGTAAATGTTGAATCATTAAACAAATTTGAAGATGGAACTACAGTTACAATCGAAATGCTATTAGCTAGTGGCTTAGTAAAAAAAGAGTTAGATGGTGTTAAGGTATTAGGAAGCGGAAGTTTAGAAAAGAAATTAACTGTATGTGCTAATAAATTCTCAAAATCTGCCAAAGAAGCAATTGAAAAAGCAGGTGGAATTGTAGAGGTTATCTAATATGATAAAAACCTTTACTGACCTGTTTAAAAATAAAGACATACGAGGGAAAATATTTTTTACCCTCGCAATGTTGTTTATTTACCGTCTTGGATCAGCAATTCCTGTTCCAGGGGTAGATGCGACTTTAATTAGTGCTAGTATTCAGGATAACTCAATTTTAAATATGATGAATTTATTAGGTGGGGGCTCATTCCAAGATATGTCTATCTTTGCAATGGGTGTCGGACCATATATTACATCTAGTATCATTATTCAATTATTAAGTATGGATGTTGTTCCAGCTTTAACCGAAATGGCTAAATCCGGTCAACAAGGAAGACAAAAGATGGATAAAATTACACGTTATTTGACTGTAATTTTATGCATGATTCAAGCGTTTTCTTTGGTTTATACATTTGATCATCAATCAACACCAATACTAATGAATAGTAGTATTGCTTCATATTTGTACGTTGCTACTGTATTAACTGCAGGAACAATGTTCTTATTATGGATTGGAGATCGTATTTCTACAAAAGGTATCGGTAATGGGGTAAGTATTCTTATCTTCGCTGGTATCGTAAGTAGTATTCCATTCCAATTCATGCAAGTATATAGCGTGCTAGTTGATAGTTCAAGTAGTACTGCGATGACAAGTGGATTAATTTCATTTGCACTTTACTTAGCTATGTACATTGTGATTATTGTATTGGTTATCTTTATGCAAAAAGCAGAAAGAAAAATTCCGATTCAATATACATCAAGTGCTCAATCAACGGGAAATAAGAATATGACTTTCTTACCATTGAAGATTAACTCTGCAAGTGTTATTCCTGTAATCTTTGCATCAGCAATCATTACAGCACCACAAATGGTATTAACGTTTTTTCCAAACAATCAAATTTTCACTACAATTTCAAGCATTCTAAGCACTGGAACTGTGTTAGGTTTATGTATCTATGGTACATTAATTGTATTATTTACATTCTTCTATACAAATATGCAAATTGATCCAAGCAAAATTGCTGAGAACTTAGGTAAATCAGGAACTTATATTCCTGGTATTAGACCTGGTAGTGAAACCCGCGAATATGTAGGAAAAGTATTAAATAGAATTACTGTGTTAGGAGCATCGTTCCTGTTAGTAATCGCTTTAATCCCTTATGTTCTTCCATTGGTGACTAATCTTCCTTCATCAGTATCTTTAGGTGGTACAGGAATCATCATCGTTGTAGGGGTTGCAATGGAAACAACATCCCAATTAAAAGGGCAACTTACACAAAAACAATATCGAGGGTTTATAGGTAAATAAAATGAATATTTTGATTATGGGTCCTGCTGGAAGTGGGAAAGGGACAATGTCTGAAAAGATTGTTGAACATTTCCAACTTGCGCATATCTCTACAGGAGACATGTTAAGAGCAGCGATAAAAAATAAAGAACCGTATGGGGTGGAAACAAAGAAGTTAATGGATGAAGGGTTACTAGTTCCTGACGATTTAATTAATAAAATTGTCAAGGCAAGACTAGAAAAATCGGATGTAATTCATGGATTTTTAGCAGATGGATATCCTCGTACTTTACCTCAAGCACAAACATTTGATATAATATTAGATGAGCTTGGAAAAAAAGTGGATTTAGTAATTGATTTAACCATTGATTTTAAAGAATTGGCTAAACGTATTACTGGAAGAAGGCTTTGTCCAAGTTGTGGAATGATTTATCATATTGCTTTTAAACCAACAAAGGTAGAAGGCATTTGTGATAACTGTGGTGCAAAACTGATTCAACGTAGTGATGATACAGTGGAGCAACTTACAGTACGCTTAGACGAACATATGAGAAAGGCTACACCCGTGCTTGCATATTATGAAGCTAAGGGTATAGTGAGACATGTAGATGCGTCTGGGACGATAGATGAAATATTTGATGAAATCAAATCGATCATCGAAGGTGCTAAATGATTTCTAGAAAATCAAAGCGCGAAATAGAATTGATGAAACAAGCAGGCAAAATAGTAGCCATTACACACCGTGTGTTAAGGGCTGCTATAAAACCTGGTGTTACAACTAAGCAGTTAGATGACTTAGCGTATAAAACAATTGTTTCATATGGGGCTACTCCATCCTTTAAAGGATATGGAGGATTTCCCGGATCAATTTGCACATCAATTAATGAAAAGTTGGTACATGGAATTCCAGACAACACCAAATTAAAAGATGGCGATATCATTTCAATTGATATTGGTGCTAATTACAAGGGTTACCACGGTGATAGTGCATGGACGTATGCTGTGGGCGAAGTAAGCGAAGAAGCAAGAAAGCTCATGGAAGTAACTGAACAGGCATTATTTAAAGGCCTTGAATTAGTAAAGCCTAATAATCGTATCGGAGATATTGGACATGCGATTCAACAATATGTTGAACAACATGGTTATAGTCTACCAATTGATTATACGGGGCATGGAATTGGTCTTCACTTACATGAAGATCCAGCTGTACCAAACATAGGAAGGCCTAATACATTAGAAGTCCTCAAAGAAGGCATGTGTCTTGCGATTGAACCGATGGTTCATACTGGCAAACCGCACACAAAAGTATTGGCTGACAACTGGACAGTGATAAGTAAAGACAAAAGTCTTACCGCACATTATGAGCATACTGTGGTCATAATGGCAGATGGTTATGAAATATTGACTAAGGAGGATTAAATTCGATGGGAAAACAAGATGTCATTGAAATTGATGGTGTGATTGAGGATACACTTCCCAACGCACAATTTAAAGTGAAACTAGCGAACGGACACGTTATACTGGCTCACGTTTCTGGTAAAATCCGTATGCATTACATTCGCATTTTACCAGGTGATCGTGTTACCGTTGAGATTTCACCGTACGATTTAACACGTGGGCGAATTACATTTAGACATAAATAAGTCTATAGGAGGGAAAACGCATGAAAGTAAGACCATCAGTCAAACCAATATGCGATAAGTGCCGCATCATTAAGCGTAAAGGACGCGTAATGGTTATTTGTGAAAACCCTAAACACAAACAACGTCAAGGTTAATAGGAGGAAAGAACAAAATGGCTCGTATTGCAGGAGTAGATATTCCACGCGATAAGCGTGTAGTAGTATCTTTAACTTATATTTATGGAGTTGGATTACCAACTTCACAAAGCGTATTAAAGAAATTAAACATTAGTGAAGATATCCGTGTAAAAGATTTAACGGATGATCAAGTTAATGCTATCCGTCAAGAATTAGACGGAATCAAAGTAGAAGGTGACTTAAGACGTGAAGTTCAATTAAACATTAAACGTTTAATGGAAATTGGATGTTACCGCGGAATGCGTCACAGAAGAGGATTACCAGTACGTGGACAACGTACTAAAACTAATGCTCGTACACGTAAAGGACCACGTCGTACTGTAGCGAATAAGAAGAAATAACGATAGGAGGAAGAAATAACATGGCAAGCCCAAAAGCAGGAACACGTAAAAGACGTGTCAAAAAGAATGTCGCAAGAGGAGTAGCTCATATTCATTCAACTTTTAATAACACTATCGTGACTATCACTGATGAACAAGGAAATGCAATTGCTTGGTCAAGTGCTGGAGCATTAGGTTATAAAGGTTCTCGTAAATCAACACCATTTGTTGCTCAAATGGCTGGGGAAGCTGCAGCGAAAGCGGCAGTAGATCACGGAATGAAAACAGTAGAAGTAAGCGTTAAAGGACCAGGTCCTGGACGTGAAGCTGCTGTAAGATCACTACAAACAGCTGGTTTAGAAATCACTGCGATCAACGATGTAACACCAATTCCACATAATGGATGTCGTCCACCAAAACGACCACGTGGATAGGATTTAAAATAGGAGGAAATGCAAATGCAAAAATTTGAACGTGCTAAATTTGAAGTCAAAGATTATGTTGAATCAGATAACTACGGAAAATTTGTTTTCGAACCTCTTGAAAGAGGTTTTGGAACAACTATAGGAAATGCATTGCGTCGTGTGCTATTATCCTCTTTACCAGGAGCCGCAGTTTATTCAATTAAAGTAGATGGCGTTTATCATGAATTCACAGCGATTGAAGGTATTGAAGAAGATGTATCAATGATGATTCTTAATATCAAAAATCTTGTAATGAAGATTAGTGATGATGAAACTTATACTTTAAGAATATCTTGCAAAGGACCTATGACAGTAACTGCTGGAGACATTATTTGTCCAACAGGAGTTGAAATTTTAAACAAAGACCTTGAAATTGCTCACCTTGCACAAGGTGGCGTTCTTGAAATGGAATTAAAAGCAAGAAATGGTCGTGGATATATTAGTGCTGATGATAATAAACATTTGTATCAAGGCGCTTCTCAAGGAATCGGTACAGTGTACACAGATTCAATCTATACACCAATCGAAAGAATTTCGTATAATGTAGAACCAACTCGTGTTGGCGAAGATGCGAAATACGATCGTGTCGTGTTTGAAATTTGGACAAATGGTTCAATCACTCCACAAGCATCATTAGCAATCGGATCTAAGATTTTGATTGATCACTTGAACATTCTTACTACAGTTGATGAAATTGCAGTAGGACTTGATTCAGTAATGAATGAAGCTGTTGGTGAGGTTGTAACTAAATCTTCAAATATGATTATTGAAGACTTAGATTTATCAGTACGCAGTTATAACTGCTTAAAACGCGCTGGTATTCAAACTGTTGAAGAATTAACTCAAAAAACAGAAGATGAAATGCTACGTGTTAGAAATCTTGGTAAAAAATCATTTAAAGAAGTTAAAGAAAAAATCTATGAGTTGGGCATGAGCTTCAAATCATACGAATAGAAAATAAGGAGAAATATTTATGTGGAATCGTAAATTAGGACGCAAAGCTGATCATCGTAAAGCATTACTTCGTAATATGGCCACTGATGTTATTCTTAGAGGAAAAATTGAAACAACTGAAATGAAAGCTAAAGAATTACGTTCAGTTGTAGATGAATTAATCACTTTAGGAAAACGTGGGGATCTTCACGCTCGTCGTCAAGCTGCTAGCTACATTCGTAATGTAGTAGCTAATGAAGAAACAGGACAAACAGTACTTCAAAAATTATTTGATGAAGTTGCTCCAAAATACGCTAGCCGTAATGGAGGATATACTAGAGTTCTAAAAACTGGTAATCGTCGTGGTGATAATGCACCTATGGCTATTATTGAATTAGTTTAAACGAATTAAGTAAACCTAGAAGAAATTCTAGGTTTTTTAGTTTAGAATGAGCACTTATACTTTAAACATAGCCCTATATTTAGTATAATTAAAGCGCTGAGGAGGTTTTATGAAAAATAAACTCATTCAAGAATATCAACAAGGACATTGTTTGCATGCACATCAATTGTTTGGGGCTCATGTAATCAAGGGGGATCATCCAGGTGTATCTTTTAGTGTATGGGCACCTAATGCTACAAAGGTAGAAATCATCGGTAGCTTTAATGATTGGAATGGAACAAATTATGAAATGGCTAAAGATCATCATGGTATATTTAGTTTATTTGTTGAAAATTTAGATCCAATTTATAGCTATAAGTATCGTATATACAATCATGGTACTTATTTTGATAAAATCGATCCATACGCTTTTTATAGTGAACTTAGACCAAACAACGCATCTGTAATATGTGACTTAACTAACTATTTATGGAATGATAAAAGTTGGATGGAAAATCGTACAAAGGGATATGATGAAGCATTAAACATTTATGAGTTGCATTTGGGTTCATGGCAAAAAGATGAAGGCGGATGGATGAACTATCGCGATACAGCGGATCAATTAATCCCTTATGTGCTTGAACAAGGATTTACACATATTGAAATTTTGCCAATATTGGAACATTCATTTGATGGTTCATGGGGATATCAAGCCTATGGGATGTATAGTGCAACTTCAAGATATGGCAGACCAGAAGACTTTATGTACTTAATTGACCAGTGTCACCAACATCATATTGGTGTCATTATTGACATGGTACCCGTTCATTTTATACCAGATGATTTTGCGTTGAGAAATTATGATGGCACACCTTTATACGAATATAATAGTTCCAATGCTAAAAGCCAATGGGGAAGTGTTAACTTCGACTTATGGAAAGAAGAAGTTCGCTCATTTCTAATGAGTGCTTGCAACTTTTGGATAGAAACATACCATGTAGATGGCATTCGTTTTGATGCTGTAAGTAATATGATTTATTGGCAAGGAAATAAAGAACGCGGCGAAAATCAAGGTGCGATAGATTTCATTAAACGTTGTAATTTTAATCTTCGAAAATATCATCCAACGGTGATGTTGATTGCTGAAGATTCAAGTGATTATCCTAAAGTAACCCATTCTACATTAGATGGTGGGTTAGGATTCGACTATAAATGGGATTTGGGATGGATGAATGATACTTTGAAATATTATGAACTGGATCCAATTTATCGTAAGTCACATCATCATGATATTACCTTTTCAATGGCCTATTTTTATTCAGAACGATTCTTACTACCACTTTCTCATGATGAGGTAGTTCATGGTAAGAAGACTATTATAGATAAAATGTGGGGCAGTTATGAGCAAAAATTTGCTCAAGCTCGTAATTTACATTTATATATGATGACACATCCAGGAAAAAAACTTAATTTTATGGGAAACGAAATTGCAATGTTTAGAGAGTGGGATGAAGAGAAACCATTAGATTGGTTTATGTTAGAATATCCAGCTCACGATGCGTTTAAGCGTTATTTTAGAGACTTAAACCATATCTATAAACATCATCCAGCGTTTTATAAAAATGATTTAGATTATAATCATTTTCAATGGATTGATGCAGATAACACAGATCAATCGATTTATAGTTATTACCGTAAAGATGATGAATATTGTTATCTTGTAGTATTGAATATGACCCCCGTAAGTTATGAAGACTTTAAGGTTGGAGTGCCTTATCATGGGTTTTATAAAGAATTAATTAATAGTGAAAAAGATATTTACGATGGTTGTAACATGTGTAATTTTAAATCATTACGAGCAAAAAAAGGGATTAAACATCATCAACTATATTCAATTAATATTCGTATTGCACCATTTGCTGCAATCATTTTGAGTGTGAAAACTCCTAAAAGAAAGAAGGACAATTAATGTTTAAAAATGCAGATGATTTTAAAGAGCTTTATTCACGTAAGTGTGTAGAAATGTTTGGTAGAGGTGTTCATGAGATTTTATTGAGTGAACAATATACCGTATTAGCTGAAACAGTACGTGAGCATGCAGCTTTGAATTGGAAAAAATCCAAAGATGAAGTAAATAAACAAGAAGCAAAACAAATGTTTTACTTCTCATTAGAGTTTTTAATGGGGCGTCTACTTACCAACAACATGATGAACTTAGAAATTTATGATATCGTTAAAGATGGATTATCAATGCTTGATATCGATGTGCATGAACTTGAAATGATTGAAAGTGATGCAGGACTTGGAAATGGTGGATTAGGACGCTTAGCAGCTTGTTTCCTTGATTCATTAGCATCTTTAAACTATTCTGGAAGTGGGAATAGCATTCGTTACCAATATGGATTATTTAGACAAAAAATCGTAAATGGATATCAAGAAGAAGTTCCTGATCAATGGCTAAAATATGGCAATACATGGGAAATCAGAAAACCTGAACAAGCTGTAGAAGTGAAGTTTTGGGGACGCATTGAAATGTATAAAAACGATGAGGGTGACTTTAAATTCAATCATGTGGATGCTGATAGTATATTGGCTGTTCCATATGATGTGCCAGTTGTAGGTGCACAAACAAAGTGTACGAACACTTTACGCTTATGGTCTGCTGAAGCAAGTGAAAACATTCCATCTCATGTAGATTTTAGAAAATATTTGGCAGAAGTAAATGAAATTTGTTTAAATGTATATCCAGATGACTCGAATGAACATGGGAAGTATTTACGTCTTAAACAACAATATTTCTTTGTATGTGCAGGACTTCGCTCAATTGTAGCACATCACATAAAACGTTATAAAACCTTAGATAACTTAGCTGAAAAAGTAGCAGTTCAATTAAACGATACCCATCCGGTATTAGCAATTCCTGAACTAATGCGTATTTTAATGGATGATTATGGATATGAATGGAGTGAAGCATGGAAGATTACCCATGACACCATGGCTTACACAAACCATACTGTATTACAAGAAGCTTTAGAAAAATGGCCTTGTGAGATGATTCAAAAATTATTACCACGTATTTATATGATTATTGAAGAAATTAACCGTAAATTCCATAGTTATATTCTAAATACTTATCCACAGGAAACGGATTTATGGGGTAAAGTTGGTATTATTATGGATGGTCAAGTTAAGATGGCAAACCTTGCAATTGTTGGTTCACATAGCGTAAATGGGGTTGCTCGCTTACATACAGAAATTCTTGTAAATGACGTGTTCAAAGACTTTAACCGAATTTATCCTGGTTTATTTAACAATAAAACCAATGGAATAACTCAACGTCGCTGGTTATTATATTCAAATCCAGAATTAACAGATTTAATCAGCACTAAAATTGGTGATGGATTCAAAAAAGACTTTAATGAATTAGAAAAATTATTAGCTTTCGTTGATGATAAAAAACTTCAAGATGAGTTTATGGAAGTAAAATATCAAAGAAAGGTGATATTGGCAGATTATTTAAATGAAAAATATGGATTTGAACTAGACCCAAATTCAATATTTGACGCCCAAGCTAAACGTTTACACGCTTATAAACGTCAATTATTAAATGTCATGCATATTATTTATCTATGTCACAAAATTAAAGACGATCCAAGTTTTTCAATGCAAAAACAAACCTTTATCTTTGGGGCTAAGGCAGCACCAGCTTATCATTTTGCGAAAGCAGTTATTAAATTAATCAACAGTGTAGCAGAAATAGTAGATAAAGACCCACAATTAAGTAAATTTATTAAAGTTGTCTTTATTCCTAACTATTCTGTAACTGTAGCTGAAAAATTAATGAATGCGGCAAATATTTCTGAACAAATCTCTACAGCAGGAAAAGAAGCAAGTGGTACAGGAAACATGAAATTCATGATGAATGGAGCCCTTACAATCGGTACTTTAGATGGTGCTAATGTTGAAATTGATGAATTAGTTGGTAGTGATCATGATATTATTTTTGGTTTAAAAACAGAGGAAGTAAATAGTTTAAAAATATCCTACAATGCGTTTGATTACTATAACACTAATGCAGAATTAAAACGCGTTGTTGACTCTTTGGTTGATGGCAGTTGGTCAAGCAATACAGAAGAATTTAGAATCATCTACGATGAATTATTATATCGTAATGATGAATATATGTTATTTGCTGATTTTTCAAGTTATATTAAAGCTCAAGAGGAAGTACAAGCGCGTTATGCAGATCATACGGGATTCGCACGCAGTTGCTTAGTGAATATTGCTAAATCACCTTTCTTCTCATCTGATCGTACAATTGATCAATATGCTGAAGAAATTTGGGATATTAAACCTTTAAAAAATTTATAAAATGGAAAGCTCTTGTCATTAGACGAGAGTTTTTGCATTATAACCTAGGAAATAAAATAGAAGATAAAACAGATATGAAAGCGAATACATAGTGAAATTGAATGAAAACATGAAAATTTATTCAAAAAATGTAAAAAAGTATTGACTTACAAAAATTAAATATTTATAATATAAGACATATCAATGACAAAGAAAAGTAAAATCTTTCTTCCATCAGCGAGTTTGGATAGAGTGTGAGCCAAGCGGTACAGAAAGCTTTGAAACGCCCTTTGGAGATTCTTCTTGAACTAACAGTATGGAAGGACGTTAACTTGCGTTAATAGGAATGAGTGGTTATCTTTTGATAGCAACTAGAGTGGCACCACGGTTATCCAATCGTCTCTAATTATAGGGACGATTTTTTATTTTGACAATTGAAAGGGAAGAAGAGAAAATGAAAAAATTATTTGTATGTTTATTTGTAATGATGCTTAGCTTAACAGGATGTTCGAGTAGTTCAGAAAATCGCTTGGAAACTATTTTAGAAAGTGGAGTAATTACAGTAGTCACTAGTCCAGACTTTCCACCTTATGAATTTATTGATCCAACGAAAACAGGAAATGAACAATATGTAGGGGCAGACCTTGAATTAGCAAGATATATTGCTAGTGAATTAGGGGTAGAATTAGAAGTTGAAGCAGTAGACTTTAACACTGTATTAGGAAATATCTCAATGGGATTAAACGATATGGCGATTGCAAGTATGGCTCCAACTGATGAAAGATTAGAATCAATGAGCTTCTCTATTAGCTATGACCCTAACCTAGATGAAAGTCAAGACCATGGTTTAATTATATTAGAAGAAGAATTAGGAGATTATACAAGTCTTGAAAGTTTCAGCGATTTAGTAATTGGTGTACAAAGTGCAAGTTTACAAGAACAATTCACAATTGAACAAATTCCAAATGCAGTAACAGAAGTAATTTCAAATCTAAACGATGGTGTATTAATGTTATTAACAGGAAAGATTGATGCACTTGCATGTTCGACAGAAACAGCTTTACAATTAGTTTTAAACAATGATGGAATTGCAATGAGTGGTGTATATTTTGATTCATCATCTGTCTCACAAGGGGCATCGGTTGCAGTACCTCTTGGAGAAGATGAGTTAGTAGCAGCAATTGATGAAATTGTTGAAAAAGTTCTAGCAGAAGGCTTATATGATCAATGGGTAGAAGAATCACAAGCATTAGCTACATCACTAGGATTGAGTGAATAATGAATTTTCTAGAAACGTTTTTAAAAATCATTACTAATTATTGGTCAGTATTCTTAGAAGGAACCATCGTTACCCTTGGTTATGCAGCTGTTACAGTATTGTTTGGACTGATTCTGGGAGCTGCAATTTCATTAATTAGAATGAAAAGTTCAAAAGTATTACAAGGCATTTTAAAAGCTTATGTAGAAATTATCCGTGGGACACCATTGTTACTACAATTATATTTCTTCTATTATGCTATTCCACTTACATTCGGAACTAACATTCCGAAAGTGATATGTATCATAATTGCCTTGGTAATCAACAGTAGCGCTTATATCGCAGAAATTATTCGATCAGGTATCCAAGCAGTTGATAAAGGACAATTTGAGGCAAGTAAATCTTTAGGTATGAGTGATTCAAATATGATGATGAAAATCATCTTACCTCAAGCAGTAAAAAACATCTTACCAGCTTTAGGGAATGAATTTATATCGGTTGTAAAGGAAACCTCATTAGCAGCAGTATTCTTTGCAGGAGATTTAATGACAAGTTTCAACATTGTAAAATCAAATACATTTAAATCAATTGAGCCTCTAGTAGTGATTGGGATTATCTACTTTATATTGAACTATGTATTATCAAAAGGTGTAAATAAACTTGAAAGGAGATTAGCTCAAAGTGATTAAAGTAATTGATTTATATAAGAGTTTTGGCGAACTAGAAGTGTTACATGGAATCCATGAGACGATTAGTCAAGGGGAAGTTGTATCGATTATTGGTCCTTCTGGAAGTGGTAAAAGTACATTTCTAAGATGTTTAAATTTACTTGAAAAACCTACCAAGGGACAAATCTTCTTTGAAGGAGTAGAAATTACAAGTCCTGAGGTAGAAATCGACAAACATCGTCAAAAAATAGGAATGGTGTTTCAACACTTTAATGTATTTCCACATTTAACAGTACTTGAAAACATAACAATTGCTCCAATTTTAGAAAAGAAAATGGATAAGGGTGAAGCAGAATCAAAGGCTTTAGAATTATTAACTAAAATTGGATTAGAGGATAAAGCGAACGAATATCCAAAACGATTATCAGGTGGTCAAAAACAACGTTTAGCAATTGTACGTGCCTTAGCAATGGAACCAGATGTAATGTTGTTTGATGAACCAACAAGTGCATTAGATCCTGAAATGGTAAAAGAAGTATTAGCAGTTATACGTGATTTAGCTATAAATGGAATGACCATTGTCATTGTTACTCATGAAATGAATTTTGCGAAAGAAGTTTCTACTCGTGTATTATTTATGGATGAGGGATTAATTGTAGAAAGTAATGAGCCAAATGCTTTCTTTGAAAATCCACAAAGTGATCGACTAAAAGAATTTTTATCAAAAGTTTTATAGAAAAACCAGCATATCAGATGTGCTGGTTTTTACTTATAGATAATTTACACTAATCATAACGATACCTAGGATTGTTAGTATCAATCCTACTGACCGATTCAGTTGTTGTTCATTAGCGATATTAGCATAACAAGCACCAACTCTTGCAAAAAATAAAGTAGATAGTATGCATAATATTAGGGTAGTAAAATCTGGGAAGATATTACTTAGTACAAAGTGTGAAGTTGCCCCATATAAGGCTGTAAATGTCATAATGAATACACTGGTACCAACAGCTATTTTCAATTCGTATCCTAACACAGTGGTTAAAAGAAGTAACATCATCATCCCTCCACCTGCGCCAATAAAACCACAAATAAAACCAATGATTGAGCCACATAAAATAGGTAATAGTTTCATAGCCTTAACGTTAAGATTGTAGGTGATTTTTTTAGGGTTCACCTGCGTTGATTTATAAAGAAAGTTTAATCCTAAAAAGAAAGAGCCAAATACAGAGAGATTACCTATCGTTGTAGTAGGCATGAGATGCGAAATAAAAGCACCAATACCAGTGAAGATGATAACACTGATGAACAGGGATTTACTATTTTTTAAATCAATATTTTTATTCTTTCCATATGTATAAGCTGAAACAGCACTGGCAAGCACGTCGGATGCTAAGGCAATTCCAATCGCTTCATAGGGATCCATTTCTAAAAAAGTAATAAGCATTGGCGAAATCACAGCAGCAGCACTCATTCCGGCAAATCCAGTACCTAAACCAGCACCCATACCCGCTATGATACAAACGATAATTAATTTCATTTATTCTCCTTAAGTTCTTTTTATAAAAAAAGATTGTACGTTAAATCAGTATTACAAAAACAATTATAGTTCTATTTAGAACAAAAAGTCAATAAAAAAGACTTCTGACGAAATCTTTTACAATATGTTAGATGATAATATATAATAATGCGCCAATAACGCCTGAAGATAACATAACGACAATGGGATCGATTTTTGTCTTTGTTAAGACAATGATTGCCCCAATGAAAATACCAATACCCACAAAATTGATATCGGCTATGGAGTTAGGAAATGCCATGGTGAGGAAAATATCCATGCCTGCTGAAGCAATGAGTGCAATAATTGCAGGACGAAGTCCTGATAAAACACCATGAATAATCGATAGATTTTTATATTTGAAATATAACTTGCCAAGCAAGAGGACTAATATACATGAGGGTATGATACAACCAAGGGTAGCGATAATAGCACCGATGACACCGTAAATACGTGTTCCTACAAAAGTAGCAGAGTTGATTGCGATAGGCCCTGGAGTCATTTGAGCAATCGTCACAAGATCGGTTAATTCAGCAATGCTCATCCATGCATGGATATTGACCACTTGCTCTTGAATAAGAGGAATGGATGCTAGTCCCCCACCTACACTAAATAAACCAATTTGGACAAAACTTAAAAATAAATCAAGTAAAATTTTCATATAATTTTACCTGCCTTTTCTATTCTTAAAGTTTGAACTAATCCAAATATACCAGTTGCTAAAATGATTAAAACAACATTGATGTTTAAGAAAAAAGTAGCAATGAAAGCAATGCATAAAACTGCAATAGAAATAAAATCTTTGCCTTTAAAGATTGAATGTGACATATTAAATACTACAGAAAAAATAACTGCAGCTACCCCCGATTGCATCCCTATCAAAGCGTTGGCAATAATCTCATTGCTCTTAAAGGCTTCATAAAAATAAGAAATAGTTGTAATAATAAAAAATGGAGGAAGCACAGTGCCTAGTATAGAAATTAGTACACCTCTATAACCTGCTATCTTATATCCTAAAAGAATAGCTGCATTCACCGCAACAGCCCCAGGACATGACTGAGCAATCGCTGTCAAATTTAGCATTTCTTCTTCTTCAAGCCATCCTAACTCATCAACAAATTTTTGTTTCATGAGTGGTATTATAACAAAGCCACCACCAAAGGTGAAGGCACTCAACATAAATGTTGATTTGAATAATGTAAAATATTTACGTTCCATATTGATCTCCCTTGTATATTATAAGGTTTGCAAACTTATATTAAAAATAGTATTATAATATAAAGTTTATATTAAAAATCATATAAGGAGTAAATATGACATTTCGACATCTACGCATCTTAATTAAAGTGTGTGAAACAGGATCAACTACCAAGGCAGCAAAACAATTGTTTATTTCTCAACCGTCTGTTAGTTTAGCAATATCTGAACTTGAAAAGTATTATGGCATTCAGATATTTAATAGAATCTCTAAAAGATTTTATTTGACCGAGGTTGGCAAAAACTTTTTGAATTACGCTACACACATTATTGAACTTTATGATCAGATGGAAAATGAATTTAAGAATTCGGATCAAATTGGTCTATTTAGAATAGGAAGTAGTGTAACGATTGGAAACCATTTATTACCAACTTATCTTGCTCAATTAAAAGAAAAACATCCAGAAGTAGAATTTAAAGTGTTTATCAACAATTCCACAACTATTGAGAAATATGTATTAGAAAACATTGTGGACATAGCCCTTATAGAAGGGGTTGTTCATAATGAACAATTAATCAGGCATGAATTTAAAAAAGATGAGTTGGAGTTTATTTGTAGTCCGAAACATCCTTTTGCGAATAAAAAAATGAAATTATCTCAGTTACAAAATGAACAAATATTACTAAGAGAAAAAGGAAGTGCTGCAAGAGACATATTTGACGCTGTCATGATGCGCGAAAATATTAAAATCGATCCTTCTTGGGAAAGTGTAAGTAATCCTGCAATTTTAAATGCAGTAAGTTTAAATTTAGGGATATCTATTTTACCTTCATTTTTGATAAAGGAAGATATAATAAATCATAAAATCACTACTTTTGAGGTTTCAAATTTAGATTTAACAAGATCATTTAGTATTATCTATCATAAGAATAAGTTTATTGCAGGAAGCATGAAGGAATTTATTGAGATATGTAAAGATGAAAAGTGTGGGTAATTCTTAGTGCAAAACATGCAAATAATGAACGGATATGTATCGAAAAAGACAAGTTTTGTATCATATAAGTTATATATTTAACAATATAAATTGTTATAATTTGTTCATTGGAGGGAATTATAATGAAAGTTTTTAAATTTGGACTATGTACATTATTATCACTTGCTTTAGTGAGTGGATGTACAACAACAGAAACATCAGTGGAAACAAGCACATCTTATGACAAGGAAGTTGATGTATTGATTATTGGCGCAGGAGGCGCCGGGTTATCGGCTGCAGTAGAAGCTAGCGATACAGGTGCCGAAAGTGTATTAGTCATTGAAAAATTATCATTCATTGGAGGAACAACTTTTGTGTCTCAAGGTATGATTGCAGGATACGACACTGTTGTTCAAGAAGCAGCAGGTGTTGAAACAATAACTTATGAAGAAATGTATGATAATCTAATGTCTAACGCTTCTTATCGCTTAGATACTGCACTAACATCAATTACAGTTGCAGAAAGTGGTAATACAATTGATTGGTTAGTTGAACGTGTTGGTGTGACATTTATGGATACTGTTTATGTCGGCTATGGGCCACTACAGATGATGCATGTAGTAGATGGTGGTGGAATTGGATTATCAGAACCATATCAATCAGTATTAG
>JAWXUG010000003.1:29005-36403 GCA_044432885.1 Erysipelotrichaceae bacterium
GAAACTGCTGGAGTTGAAATATTATTAAGTACAACAGGTGAATCATTAATTACAGATGATTTAGGGAATGTAGTAGGCGCTATGGCAACTGATTCGGAAGGTAATGTAATGACAATTAAAGCAAATGCTGTTGTCATTGCAACTGGTGGTTATTCAAATAACCCTGAATTAACAGAGTTACTTGATCCTCAGTTCGCAGGAACTTTCGGAATTGGATTCCCTGGAGCAACAGGGGATGGTTTGATTATGGCAAGTAATATTGGAGCTGCTGTAACACATTCAAGCCACCTAATGGCAGTATTAAAAGATTATGAAATTATGTCGGAATATAATGGTACATCCTCATCGGCTACTGTATCTTCATTCATGGGTCTTGATAATGTGATTATGGTTGGGGCAGAAGCACAAAGGTTTGTAGATGAAAAATCTGGTGGATATATGTCTCAGGAATTAAATTTCCCAGTTTTTGAACAAATGAATAAAGATAATCTAGGATATGTATGGGCAATTAGTGATGTTGCAACTGTTGAAGCAGCAGGAGTTGTTCGCGGTAATGATATGGAATTTATTACAGCAGATACTGTTGAAGAATTGGCTAGTTTAATGGGACTAGATGCTGAAACTTTACAAGAAACAATCGATACTTATAATGGATATGTGGATGTTGGCTATGACGAAGAATTTAAACGTACAGACTTAGCAAAATTAGAAGCACCATATGTAGCAGTAGCTGTAGTACCTTGTGAAATCATTACTTATGGAGGATTAGCTAGAAATGATCAATCAGAGGTTTTACGTGCTGATGGAACTACAATTGGTGGATTATATGCAGCGGGTGAAGTAACCGCGAATAGTGCTTATATGGGATTCACTATTTCAAATGCAATTACATGGGGTAGAATTGCTGGTGAACAAGCAGCAAATTATATACCAGAATAAATAAAAAACGATAAAAAGTGCCAATAAAAGCACTTTTTATTCGTTTAACATCTTCTTTTGGTATTGTTTAGGAGAATATCCTGTTTCTTTTTTAATAAATTTTGAAAAATGGATAGCACTTGTAAAATTTAATTCAGATGCAATTTCTTCCATTGTATAAGCGTTCGAAATAATCATATCTATGCATAAAGCAAGACGTTGTTTTTTTATAAAATCCTTAGGTGAAATATGAAGCACTTTTATGAAAGATTTATATAAATAATTATTACTTACATTAAATTGGTTTGCGAGTAAGTCAACGGTTATGTTTTCTTTTATATGGTTTTGTATATAGGCAATTGCATCATTAACCAAACGATCTGAAGAGTTCATTTGATGAGAAATGAAATTTGTATTTAAACTCGCATGATTATGTCTTATGATTTCAATACATAGCATTTTAAGTAATCCGTTCAAAACAGCAGCGTAACCAGATTTTTTTGCCTGTCTTCATCAACCATACTGTGAATGATGTATTCAATTTTTTTATTTGTAAAACCTTTAACAGAGTGGCCAGTATTAGTAAGTAAATCAAGGAATTGTTGTTGATATATTTTAGGCTCAATATCGAAATGAATGAATTGATATTCATATTCATCAGCATTTTCGTTAATTGAAGTATATAACAAGTTAGGTTTTAAGATAAGCACATCACCAACTTTTAAATTATGAACATGATTGTTAACACTGGTAATTCCGCCTCCCTTAGTATACAAGATAATTTCGATATCTTTTATAGTATAGTTAGCTTTCTTATTTCTATCAGAATACCAAACACCTATACTATTTATTTTAAAATCAATTAGTTGTATAAATTGACTAATTTCATCGTAGTGGGTATAAGTTATATTATCATTAGAATTAAAGTATTTCATATGTCCTCCAGTATTAAAGATTGTGATTTTTTGGAAAAATAAAAACTGCTTCAATATTAATCGGAATATCTTTTGCAAAAGGATGATTTAGCTTAAATATTAGTTTTGTTTTCAAAGGTTGATCTACTAATTAATTTTAGAGGTCAACAGCTTTTTCATTGAATATAAGATGCATCCTAATAATGTAAGTGATGAAATGATGATGCCAATAAGTTGTATTCTAGTTCTTTGATAATATAGGGTGAAGTTTCCAGTTTCACCTTTTAGTTCTACTTCTACAAGCCCTGTTTCAACATTTTGATTAGTACTTAGTTGTTCACCATATTCATTGACAACAACATATCCTTTATAGTAGGTTTTAGGCAAAATGATTATATCCTCATGAAGGTTCATTTCAAAATACAGCTTATCATAATCCGCAATAGGATAACTTACGAGTTGATTTTCTTGATTGTAGATACCATATACCTCATTTTTATAATCATAATAGATGTTTGGTAAATAATCCGCTCCAGCTAATTCTACCCGCATATAAAAAGCAGAGTAATAGGGGTCAATCACTTCTCCATCGATGATTTGCTGATAGCTTAAATCATTTGCCAGAATATTAGTGCGCTCTAAAGGTTTAGATAAAAGCCATATACTATTTGCCAAAAGTAGGATGATGATGAAGGATATAATATGGGGATATTTTGCACACAAACAATCAAGATACATACAGGATGGAACAATAAGTAGAATGCATACAAGATTGTTTAAACGCCAAGTAAATTGCATAAAATTAAACACTTTAAAGATACTTAAATCAATAGCACTTGATTGCAAGAACAATAAAATATAGCCGATAATCATCATCTGTTTCACAAAATTACTTGTTGTATCTTGTGGTTTATCGAGTAGTAAGAAATAGCTCAGTGGCAACAGTAATAAACCGAGTCCTGGATTTACAATCATTCCTAAAAAGTCTTGTAAAGAAACATTGAAATTTAGACCATTTTGAAAAAACTGATAAATATGTAAACTACTACTTTGAATATTAGCTGTATTATCCGTTTGGAAATAAAAGGATTGGCTAGTTATTTGTTCAATCATGCCGAATGTAAAAAATGCAGTTAGAGCCACACATAATAAGATTGCTTTTGTTAAAGGAAGCCATCTTTTTTGAACAATTAACTTTTTGAAATGAAGAAGGATAAAAACAAGAAATAGATAGCATGATAAAATAAACGTAATATTATGACTTAACACAAGGCATGTGAATCCAAGAGATAAGACAAGCCATTTACCTTTATAAATATAATCATAGATACCAGCCAAAACAAGGGGCATAAAACTGTAAGCGATAATCTCTTGTAAAGCCCCTCTCACATAAACATTAGTTAGCCGATAAGTGGCAAAGGTAAATAAAATCATTGCTAAAAGAATGAGGTGGTTTTTGTTAAAAAATCGTTTAACAAAATAAACACATAATAAATTTCCTAAAAAAGTATAAAAGAATAATAGTAGTTTATAAGTGTTCATTAGCGAAAGTCCAAAATGATAAAGAAGGGCAAAGGGATATAAGAAAAAATCAGCGTAAAATAATGCAGAAGCATATCCATAGAGGTTATTTTTATCAAAGTAGATACTAGGAAAAAACTCTTGGTTCGCGAATGCTTTAGCCAATCCTTCAATTCGCGAGAGATGAAAGAATGTATCATGTTCATAACTTACTTCGTGGACAATATATGGATAAGTAAATACTAAACTAATAAGTAGGGCAATCAATACCCAACGATAACGATATAGTGTTTTCATGTTAATGTCCAAAATACCATGTTTCAAACCATCTTAAAAAGGCATTCACATAAGTCATATCAGTTTTAAAGCCACCAATAACAGGTAAAAATAGAATAAAGAGTATTCCGCATAGGATGCAGAATCCTGTAATGATTTTTTTATAGCGCAGATCTTTTTTGATTAATTCATTAAAGAAATAGACAATCGATAATATTAAAAACGGATAGCTTGGATAATAATGATAACTAAACAAACAGCGACCGATAAAAATCCATGGGAGCAGACTTGATAGATAACCCATAACGATGATGATAGAGGCCATGGTTCTCTTTTTAATTGCATGAAAAATGGTATAGAGCATAGAAATAATGCCAAGCCAGCTAATAAGAGGGTTGTTGAAACAAGAAATAGTATAAATACCATCTTCAACTGATTTAAAGTAATACCAAATAGGGCGTATATTAAATAACCATTGGATCCAAGTAGATTCGAAAGGATGGGTTGATTCTAAATGAGAATGATAGCTAAAAATTCCTAAAGTATAATCAATAATTTTACTGATAAAATCCCATACACCTGAATAAGATTCACGATAAATCATTGGAATAGTATAGATTAAAAAATAGAAGACAACAGGAATAATGATAAACCAAATAATATTCCAAGCAACTAATCTAATCGTTTGATAAGTAAATATTTTTTTATGATTAACACTCTTAAAAGATCGCCTATATTGTTTAAATAAATGAATAAAGAAAATAAGAGCAAGCCCAACACTTGCATATAAACCTGTCCATTTAGTTGCCCACGAACAGGCCATCATAATTGCTGATAAACTTAGGTAAAGATATTTCTTTTTGTTTTTATAGCGATAAAAGTCTTCTTTAACATAACATATCATAAAGTAGTACATAGCAGTAATAAAGAAGATACTAAATGGTTCAAGGGTTGCGATACGACCAGTAGTATAATGCATAAAATCAAAGGCTAAAAGACTTGTTCCGACAATAGATAAGTAGTCGTTGTTCCATAATTTTTTAATCAATAGATAAAATAATGGAATAAGTAATACACTAAATAAAGCGCCCATAAATCTAAAACCAAAAGTATTAATGCCAAACAGGCTTATCCCTAAACTGATCAGTGTAGTCCCTAATAAAGGATGTACATGGGCATATAAATATTGATCTTGATTGATTTCAAGGGCATTTCTAGCATGATAAATCTCATCAAAATAGGTTTCATCTTGATAGGTGATATCCGTTGGGATTAAATCATTTTCATCAAACAAGTAATAAACAGGATACGCATTATCAAAGTGACTTTGACCATAAACGGATAAAGGTAAAAAGGTATCTACATCATCCATTTTTACCCCAATTTCAGTTAATATACTATGCTCACTTGGGAAAACAATTTTTATATAGGGATAATAACCTGTTTCAACTTCGCTAACTGTCCACTTATAAAAATCATTATTATCTAACGTTGCTAAACTTGTCCAACTCATTAAATCATTAGAGCCATAAATTTCAATGCCACGATACCAAATTTGATAGTCATCAGGATTATTATTGGTATTCCCAAGACCACTTGTTGTATAGATTTGGTTGAATTTGGCATCCTCACCTACTTTTAAAATAATGGTTTCATTATCTGTAGAGGGTTCATAACTTGTAACAGGCATATTGAGTGTTCCTAAATCGTAAAAGGTAAAGAGCGCAAAAATACACGTAATAAGCATACAAGCGAATCGTTTGAAAGGAATTTCCCTTTTCAAAATACGATAAAGTATATAAAAAAATACCCATATAAATAGGCTAATAATTAATAATTCTAGTAAGGCCTCATTTTTGAATAATACAAAACTAATGTCTTTCATTTCATCACCATTCTTATTATAACGGATATCCTTTAAAAACCAAAGGGAATTATGGCTTTGTATTTTCCTAAAAGGGATAAATGCACACAGTTTTTTTCTCACTTTAATGTAAGTTATGATAAAATTATAAACAAAGAAAGAAGGATAAATGTATGAGCACAATTAAAGATCGTTTTATTCGTTATATTAAAATTGATACAACTTCAGATGAACATTCATCAACAGTACCAAGTACAAAGATTCAATTAGATTTAGCACGTGTATTAAAACAAGAGCTTGAAGAAATGAAACTTGAAGATGTTGAGTTAAGTGAATATGGATATGTGTATGCTAAATTAGCAAGTAATGTAGACTATCCATGTAAAACTGTTGGCTTTATTGCCCACATGGATACAGCGCCTGATTTTAATGGGACTAATGTAAATCCTCGTATTGTGGAAAAGTGGGATGGTCTTCCTATTGCACTAAATGAACATATGGAGTTATCTATAGAAAAATTTTCAGGAATGAGTGCTGTAAAAGGGGATGATTTAATTGTTACTGATGGGACAACACTTTTAGGTGCTGATGACAAAGCAGGGATTGCCATTATTATGGATACGATTGCCTATTTAGTTGAGCATCCAGAAATTAAACATGGTGATATCATGGTAGGCTTTACACCAGATGAGGAAATCGGTCGTGGTGCTGATTATTTTGATGTGAAAGGATTTAATGCTGAATTTGCCTTCACACTAGATGGCGGGATGGCAAATGGATTGTGTTATGAAACCTTTAATGCTTATAAAGCAGATGTAAAAATAACAGGTGAATCAATTCATCCAGGCGGTGCAAAAGGGAAAATGATTAATGCAATTAGTATTGGTTATGAATTTGATCAATTATTACCAAAAATGATGCGCCCTGAATATACAGAAGGACGTGAAGGGTTTAATCATTTGTACCGCATAGAGGGAAATGTAGATACTGCACATCTAGAATATATTATTCGTAACCATGATAAAACATTACTTCAAGAACAAATTAATGATTTTGAAAATGCGAAGAATTTTATCAACACCAAATATAAGAAAGAATTGGTAGAAGTAAGTACTGTTTTACAATATCAAAATATGGCAGAATTACTTCAACATGAAATTGAAATTTTAAATATTGCCAAAGAGGCGATTCGTAAACAAGGATTAGACATTGAAATTGGTACAGCACGTGGGGGAACAGATGGCTCAAGATTAACGTTTATGGGATTACCTTGTCCAAATATTGGTACAGGTGGAATGAATGCCCATGGACCATATGAGTGCGTATCGATTAATCAAATGCACACGGTTCAACAAATTATGCTAAATATTGTTGATGGTGTAAAGGAGATTAAAAAATGATTTATACATGTACATTGAATCCTTCATTAGATTACTACATGGAGTTTGATAAAGAAATTCAATTACATCAAACCAATCGAAGTGCAATCGATTATTTTGATGCAGGTGGTAAAGGGATAAATGTATCGATTGTATTAAGTAATTTAGGGGTTCCTTCAAAAGCTTTAGGCTTTGTAGGAGGTTTTACAAAAGAATTTTATGTAACTCTGCTTGAAAGACATACATATTTGCAACCTAATTTTACTTACACTGAAGGGATTACACGAATCAATGTGAAAGCCGTTCAAGGACTTACGACAGAGTTAAATGCAGCAGGCCCTAATATTGATGTTCAAGCTCAGGAGGCGTTCTTAAAAAGAGTGGCACGTGTAGGTGAAGAAGATATCTTTGTATTAAGTGGTAATGTACAAACTGCTTTACAAGATTTTATTGAAGAGATTATCAAAGATTTAGCAAGCAAAGGAACAAAAATTGTATTAGATACAGACCCAACGATGTTAAAACG
>JAWXUG010000004.1:0-33463 GCA_044432885.1 Erysipelotrichaceae bacterium
ACATGGAGTGGGATACTTTTGCGATTCCACCATTTGAGCATATGAGAACTTTTGAAGTCATTTGCTTTCAATATTCTATGCATATTCTAGATGATCAACAAAGGGTTAAACATTGTGAATATTTAGGATATCAAGATTGTCGTAAAGAATTTATTGAACGATTGCTTCAAGAGATTCCAAAAGAGGGTGCAATTGTTGCCTTTAATGCAGATGGGGCAGAAAAACTACGCTTAAAAGAACTAGCGATTCAATATCCTGAATATGAAGAGGCATTAGACAAGTTACAAGACAGGATGGTTGATATTAGTAAACCTTTTCTTGAAGGAATGGCTTATGATATTAAAATGAGTGGAAGATTCTCACTTAAAGCAATTGCGCATATGGTAGATCCTGAAATAGACTATCAAGAAATGCAGATTACCCATGGCATGGATGCTGTTTACCAATGGCGTAAAATGGATAAAAATCATGTGACAAGTAATGAGGTTGAAAAACACTTGTTAACTTATTGTGGACAGGATTCCTATGCACTTGTAAAAATTTATCAGTGGCTTTGTGAACAGGTAAAAGATAAAAATTAAGCCATTCAATTTTCATGTAGTTTTCACACAAATGCGAATAATATCGTCGCATTTTTTTTAGTAAAGGGGTATAATAAAACTATAAATAAGATGTGGTGAGAACAATAGATAGTTAAATGAGGTACGTGAAGGCCGTTTTTTTAGCATCTAGTTCATCATTTCTGTAATCAAACGATAGGAGGATGTATGATGAAGTTTGAAATTTATGGAAAAAATGTAAGTGTAACAGAAGGCATGAGAGAGAAAATTGAAAAGAAGTTATCATTTTTAGAAAAGTACTTCATGATTGATGAAGGTACGATTGCAAGGGTTGTAGTTAAAGTGTATCCAAATACACAGAAGATAGAGGTAACCATACCGACCAAAATTGCTCAATTAAGAGCTGAAGTAGAACATGTTGATTTATATGCAGCAATTGATTTAGCTATTGATAAATTAGAGGATCAAATCAGAAGACAAAAAACAAGATTATCTCGTCGTCACAAAGAAAAATTAGCGATCACTTTCTTAGAAGAAGATATCCCAACAACTTCTAAAAAGGATCAAGCAGTACGCACAAAGACATTAAAAGCAGAAACCATGGATCTTGAAGAAGCAATTATGCGTATGGAAATGCTAGGGCATTCATTCTTCGTGTACACTGACAGCGAAACAGAAAAAATTGCCGTATGCTATCGTAGAAATGACGGAGATTACGGTTTGATTGAAACAGAATAAAGACAAAAGGCTTGGACAAAAAAATCCAAGCCTTTTTTCAACTCATGTAGTACATTATATATGTTCAAATCACAGTGTTTATTTTATTAGGTATATTGATAGAAAGTTTTTACATTCTTTTTGTTTTCGTCATAAAATAAAGAGCACATATACATGTCAACATTCTTAAAATTTACTGTGTTGCAACAAAGATTAGCTATTCTCTTAGTGCTGTAATTGGAACTACAAAAACACCATCATCTCTTCTGTATGTAGCAGTGGAAAGTCCAGAAATTACACATAAAATCTTAGGGGATTTTTGTTTGTTTTCTTTTTCGATTTCCCGTTGGATGCTTATCAAACTTCTTGCAGCATCATCAATTTGATGGGTACCCAACTTGATTTCGAATGCACACCATGTTTTATCGGGTAGTTCGATAATTGCATCGATTTCTTTTCCTTTATAATCTTGATAATGGTATAATGTACCACCAAAACTCTCGCAATATATTCTTAAATCTCTTTCACAGAGCGCCTCAAATAAAAATCCTAAAGTATTCAAATCGTTCAATAAGCCTTCAGCTGAAACATCTAATAATGCACATGCTAGCGATGGATCACAAAAATGTCTTTTTTCAGCTTGTTTAACTCGAACTGAAGAGCGAATATTAGAAGAAAATGGGGGTTGATTTTCAGTAATAAATAATCTATCTAAAATATCCAAATAGGAAGAAATTGTGTTAGCGTCTATAATTTCGTTATCGTTTCCTCTTACATCTTTAATTAAAGTATTGTTGGTTGCGGTTGTACTTTCGTTTCTAGCTAGGGAGCGAAGTAGTAATCTTAAT
This sequence comes from Erysipelotrichaceae bacterium, assembly GCA_044432885.1. GTDB lineage: Bacteria > Bacillota_I > Bacilli_A > Erysipelotrichales > Erysipelotrichaceae > CAYJNO01. The sequence continues at coordinate 2,126 of JAWXUG010000004.1, forward strand.
TTGTTTTTATTTCTATTTATGCCGTCCATTCTGTAAATATCGTCATTTATGATAGCTTCAAGATATTGTTTAGGCAAAAGCGTGTGGCTTGATGGCTTAAGATTTACACTTCCGGGCCAACCGCCTCGAATGATTAAATTAATTAGATTTTTTAAGTCAACATCACCAGTTAAAGATGGTGTTAAATTACCATAGCATAATTCTCTAAGTGAAACTTTACCCGATGAATCGTTCGATTCATAAAGTGACATTGTTCGCATACGAAGTTTTGCTATTCTTCCGGCACCGCTATGTAAAATCCCTTTGTGAGATGGTGTTGAAGAACCCGTTAGAATAAATTGGCCTCTTTGACTTGTTTGATCAACTTTATGCCTTACAGCATCCCAAATGGGTGGCACTTCCTGCCATTCATCAATTAGTCTAGGGGTGGCGCCATCTAAAATTAGGGCCGGGGAGACTTCAGCTAATAATCTATTTTGAAAATTACCAGTTGGGTCACCTAACATGATTTTACTATTGCAATGATAAGATGATGTCCAAGTTTTACCACACCATTTTGGGCCTTCGATACAAACAGCACCAAAAGTATCCAAATAGTCATTAATGATAGAATCTATTATCCTTGATTTATAGTCGCGATTTTTCATAATCTCACCTCAATGTTATTATGCCACTATTCAGTTTAATTATCAATATATTCAGTCAAATTATCGATTTCTATTCAGTCATATTTTCGTTTTCTATTCAGTCAGATTTAAGGTAGTCTGTTCTAATATTTTAAGGAATGGTTTAATATCTAGACAAAATAAACTGAGTGGTAGTTTTATCTAGATAATACTAACTCAAATATAGAGGGTACTTTGCTTGATATAACTTCTAATGCATGAATCATTTTGTATTAAACATTATTAGTGAAACGTGGAAACTTCAACCATTAACAAAGAATTAATTTTTACCGCTTTGCATCAAAACAACTTATTTCGAGTGTGAATTTACTTTGTACTAATTTGTTTATCTTTGTAAATAAATCTGTGTAATAGATAAATGCTTTATCATTTTTCACTTGACTTTTAAATGCAAAGCTCATACAATAAGTTATAAATAGAACGATTTTTGTTTTATTAGGGGATAAAACGTTGGTAGCAAACATTTCTTTGGACTTAAATAAATGGATAAGAGAAAATCTTGTATGTGGATTTAGGAGATGAAAATGGGTTATAAAATAGGAATTGATGTGGGATCAACTACTGTTAAAGTGGTGGTCTTATCACAAACAAACGAAGTATTATTTCGTGCATATGAACGACATTATGCAAAGGTTCGTGAAAAGAGTTGCGAGCTGCTTTTGAAGGCTAAACCGATAATAGGGCAAGAGCCTTTTTATATTGCGATAACCGGGTCTGCTGGATTAGGGATAGCACAGTCAACTGATATTACTTTTGTGCAAGAAGTATTTGCAACAAAACAGGCTGTTAGAAACTTAATTCCCCAAGCAAATTGCGTAGTTGAACTTGGAGGAGAAGATGCCAAAATCATCTTTTTAGATATCCCTGAGGAAGCTAGGATGAATGGTAGTTGTGCAGGTGGGACGGGTGCATTTATTGATCAAATGGCAACCTTAATTGATGTGAATCCTACACAGATGAATGAGCTATCAAAAAGCTATCAAAAAATTTATCCTATCGCATCAAGATGTGGGGTGTTCGCTAAAACAGATATTCAACCTATCTTAAATCAGGGAGGGCGCAAAGAAGATATTGCAGTCTCCGTTTTTCAAGCTGTAGTTGATCAAACGATAGCAGGCCTTGCGCAAGGTAGAAAAATTGTAGGTAATGTGGTCTTTTTAGGTGGACCTTTACATTTTTTCGACGAATTACGCAATCGTTTTAAAGAAACGTTAAACTTGAGTGATGAACAAGCGATTTGCCCTGAGAACAGTGATTGTTTTGCAGCAATTGGAGCGGCATATTGTGTGGATGATAAGGTTGTATATCATTTTGATGAACTCTATCATAGGTTATCAGATGCCCAAAATAGTGTGAGTCAATCCAATCATCTTAAGCCATTGTTTGAAAACAGACAAGAATATGAAACCTTCAAAAAGCGTCATAATCAACAAAATGTAAAGATGAATCCAACATACAAAGGAAAAGTATACCTTGGCATTGATGCGGGTTCTACGACGACAAAACTTGTACTAATTTCAGATGAATGTGAACTAATTTATCAACACTATACTTCAAATAAAGGCAATCCAGTTCAAGTTATCTTACAACAGTTAACCTATATCTATGAGCATTTTAAAGAGGATATTCAAATTGTTGGGAGTGCCGTGACGGGTTATGGAGAAGAACTGATTCAAGCAGCTTTTAAAATAGATCAGGGAATTGTAGAAACGGTAGCCCATTATAAAGCAGCTCAGCATTTTAACCCTAATGTAGACTTTATTATTGATATTGGGGGGCAAGATATTAAATGTTTTAAAATACGTAATCACAGCGTAGATTCCAATATGTTAAATGAAGCATGTTCATCAGGATGTGGAAGTTTTATTGAAACCTTTGCGAAGGCTTTAAACCAAGATATTGCGGCCTTTGCATCCCTTGGTTTATTTGCCAAGTCACCGGTGAATTTGGGCTCACGTTGTACCATTTTTATGAACAGCTCTGTTAAACAAGCGCAAAAAGAGGGTGCAAGCATTGAAGATATTTCAGCAGGTTTATCGATGTCGGTAGTGAAAAATGCTCTTTATAAGGTTATTCGAGCAAGCAGTGCTGATGATTTGGGTGAAAACATTGTGGTTCAAGGTGGAACTTTCTATAATGATGCAGTGCTAAGAAGTTTTGAATTAGAGCTTAATAAAGAAGTAACACGACCTACGATATCAGGGATTATGGGTGCTTTTGGCGCAGCCTTATATGCGAAAAGCTTAAATTTAAGTACTTCAACCATCCTTAATAAAGAAGAATTAAGTTGTTTTTATCATAAATCAACTCCGACAAGTTGTGGTTTATGTACCAATAATTGCTCACTGATTATCAATCAATTTGATCAAGGTAGACGTTTTATATCAGGAAATCGTTGCTCAAGACCTTTGGGCAAACAAAAGACAACAGGTTTGAATTTAGCAAACTATAAATATAATCGTTTAAGAGCGATGCATACATCCAATGAGTCAAAACAAAGTGTTGGTTTGCCTTTTGGTTTAAATATGTATGAAAACTTACCGTTTTGGCATACTTTTTTCAAAGAACTTGACTATAACGTGGTAATTTCAAGTGAAACCACACGTGAACTTTACACAAAAGGACAACAAACGATTCCCTCTGATACCGTATGTTATCCGGCTAAGGTGATGCATGGGCATATAATAGATTTAATTGATAAAAAGGTCGATATGATTTTTTACCCATGTATGCCTTACAATTTTGATGAGGGTAAATCAGACAATCATTACAATTGTCCGGTTGTTGCCTATTATCCTGAACTATTATCAGCCAATGTAGCAGAACTTGAAGAAGTGTCATTTTTGATGCCTTATTTTGACTTAAGTAATAAAAAGTCATTCACTAAAATGGCCATTCAATATTTTACAAAAGAATTAAAACTTGCGGCAAGTGATGTGAAAAAAGCTATTGATAAAGCCTATATAGCTTATGAGCAATATCGATTAGATATTCAAAGTACCGCTTTATCCATGATTCAGCAAGCAAGGAATGAAGGAAAGAAAATCATTGTTGTTGCAGGTAGACCCTATCATATCGACCCTGAAATTAGTCATGGAATTTATGAATTGATTGAAAGCTTTGATTTTGTCGTTATCACAGAGGATGCGATTGCTCATTTGTCGCAAAAAGAAAATCGCAAGGTGTTAAATCAATGGACCTATCAAGCGCGCTTATATGCAGCAACTTCCTATATTAAAACGCAACCAGATATGGAATTGGTTCATCTTGTTTCCTTTGGTTGTGGTATTGATGCGATTACAGCCGATGAGACAAGATCTATTTTAGAAGAAGCAAATAAGTTATATACTCAAATTAAGATAGATGAAATCAACAACTTAGGTGCAGTGAAAATTCGCATTCGTAGTTTAATCGCTGCCATTAAAGAAAGAAATGAAGAAAGGTAGGTGTTCTCTTGGCAAAGTTAATTTATGATGAAAATGGACGTTTAATCTTTACAAAAGAAATGAAATCTGAATATACCTTATTGATGCCTCAAATGCTACCAGTACATTTTACAATGTTGAAAAAATGTTTAGAAATAGATGGGTATAAAGTAGATTTATTAAAAAGTGATCACCAAGAGATTGTGAACACAGGACTTAAATATGTTCATAATGATACCTGTTATCCTGCTTTATTGGTGATTGGACAATTGATTGATGCCTTACAAAGTGGTCAATACGACCCACACAAAGTAGGCTTATTGATTACCCAAACAGGAGGGGGATGTCGGGCTTCAAACTATATCCACCTTTTAAGAAAAGCATTGAAAAAAGCGGGATATGAGTATGTACCTGTTGTCTCAGTAAATTTGGCAGGGTTAGAAAAAAATCCTGGTTTCAACTTAAATTATTCGTTTATTATCCGTATGCTTTATGTGCTTTATTTTGGTGATTTACTTTCATTATTAGCTAATCAATGTAAACCGTATGAAATCAATTTAAATCAAACTGATCAATTGGTGGAAAAATGGGAAAGTGATTTAGTCGCTTATTTACAAAACAATAGAATCCTTACGCAAAAAATGTATCAGAAAAAACTGATTGAAATTGCGACAAGCTTTGAAAAAATTCCAAGGTCTACACAAGAAAAAATAAAAGTAGGAATCGTTGGAGAAATCTATATTAAGTATTCCTCTTTTGGAAATAATAAATTAGAGGAATTTCTCTTATCTGAAGGGGCTGAGCCGATTGTTCCAGGGGTTGCAGATTTCATGATTTACAGCATGAATAATTATCTAGTAGATATTGAGCTTTATGGCGGAAGCATGATGAAAAAGAAATTATTAGGACTTTTCCAGGGCTATTTTGAAAAACTGCAAACAGTGATGATCGATGTCATTCTTGAACATACAAGTTTTAGGGCACCAGAACCCTTTAAAAAGGTGAAACAATCAGCAATAGGTTATGTAGGCCATGGCAATAAGATGGGAGAGGGATGGTTGTTGACGGCTGAAATGGTCGATTTGATTAAAAGTGGGGTAAATAATATTATTTGCGCTCAACCATTTGGTTGTTTGCCAAATCATATTTCTGGTAAAGGAATGCTTAGAAAAATAAAAAATAATTACCCATTGTCCAATATTGTATCCATTGATTATGATCCAGGTGCCACAAGGGTTAATCAAGAGAATCGTATTAAATTAATGATTGCCAACGCCAAGTTAGCGAAATAAAAAGAGGTTGTCATTAAAATAATGCCTATACATAAGACATGAGGAAATACACTAAAGGACTCGTAATAATTTATGAGTTCTTTTTGCATAATATGTTATGCACAGGTGTTGAAAACAAGAAATCAATACTTTTTGACATCAAAGTCAAAAAGTGTCTAAATATTTAAAGTTTTCGTCTTTCGAGTCAGAAAATTGACAACACTAATCTTGGGATGTATAATTGTTATAGACAAGTTTAGGAGGCTTTAGCGATGGAGAAAATAAACAGACCGCAATATTTAGAAAAACTGATAGCCTATAAAGATAAAGATATTGTAAAAATTGTTACAGGAATAAGAAGATGTGGAAAGTCCACACTGCTTGATTTGTTCGAGGAACACTTGCTATCTTCAGGAGTGTTTAAGAAGCATATTATTCATATTAATTTAGAATCAATGAAGTTTAGAAATATTCTCAACTTTGAAGCATTCTACGATTATATAAGTGAAAGAATTGAAGATGGGAATAAAACTTATCTGATTTTTGATGAACTACAAGAAGTCACACATTGGGAAAAAGCAATTGAATCTTTCAGACTGGATTTTGATGTAGACATTTATATTACAGGTTCAAATGCGTATTTGCTGTCTAATGAGTTTTCTACACTTCTTTCAGGGCGATATGTAGAAGTTAAGATGATGCCATTATCCTTTAAAGAATTTTTATCATTCTATCATTTTGAAAATTCGATTACTATAGATGAAAAATTTCAAAAATATCTTCAAATCGGTGGTATGCCTATCCTAAAGCAATTTGATTTCAATTTATCACAAATAAATGAAACTTTAGAAGGTATTTACTCCACGGTTATATTAAGAGATATTTTAGAAAGAAACAACATGGCAGATCAATACTTATTAAAAAAGATTATTTTGTTTTTATGCAGTAATGTAGGATGTATTAACTCTTCGAATAGCATTGGCAATGTGCTAACACACGAAGGTGATATTGCGAGTGAAAACAGAGGAAAAAATGTTGCAGGTAGAACCGTTGCTAGGTATATAGAAATGCTTTCAAATGCTTTCATATTTTATACCGCTGAAAGATATGATGTAAAAGGAAAGCAACTTCTTAAAACACTCAATAAAAACTATATATGTGATATAGGTTTTAGAAATATGTTACTTGGCTATCGTGATACGGACAGAGGGCATATTTTAGAAAATGTTGTATATCTCGAGCTAATCCGTAGAGGATATAAAGTGTTTATAGGAAAAGTTGGCGAAACGGAAATAGACTTTGTAGCTGAAAAACCTGATGAAAAAATATATGTTCAAGTTACAGAATCACTACTTGAATCCTCTGTTAAGGAAAGAGAGTTACGACCACTCAAAGCTGTAAATGATAATTATGAAAAGATTGTATTATCAATGGATAAAAGCTATATTAAATCTGATGAAGGTATCAAACTATTAAATATTATAGATTTTTTACTTGATAACTGACTTTCTGTCTTTCATTTGACATATGTTCGTTAAATAATAATAGCTTTTTGTAAAAGGTATTCTTTTTAAATTTTAAACTTGATAAGAATTTATAGCAGTCTCATTATGATTTGTCTATTTTTATCTACATCAAATAACAAAAAGCCCACTCCGTTAGGGGTGGGCTAGATTGCGCCATTTAATATGTTTGTCGACAAGCATACACACAACACGCTTTGATAATGTGAAAAACAAGTACAGACGAATAATTATATTAACCAAGTAATACAATTACAAATAAAAATACAGGTACCCATACTGATAATCGAAACAAATAAGTTACCTGTTTGATTATATAGATAAGAGACCACTAAGGTAACCATCATGTACAACGCAAAATAACTAAGACATAGGTTTAAATCAAACACTTGCATGTTAAAGCCTGAAACAATACTTAATATAGCCGAGAAAATGACACTTGAAACAAAGATTACCTTTACTTCAGCGTTATTAATGTTTAATCGATCGGTTAATAATTTGTAAACTAAGATATAGCTAATTGTATAAAAATAACTTAAGGTTAGTACAATAAATGGGATGAATAAAGCATAACGTTGAAGGGATGTTTGTTCGATGCTAATAAAGGGTAGTTTCAAGAAGAAAGCATTGATAGCATACACAATCATAAAGGCTAAAAAGCCTACAAAACAAAATAATAGTTTATCTTTTTGCTCAACAAAGCGAGCAAAATGCAATGAAAATAGATTGTAATTTAAAAATAAAATCACAAACGAAATAAAGCTATAGACAAATGATTGGGTAATCATTAAGCTTTGTGCATAAGTATTTAAGTAAGGAATACTATATACCCCACCAAAAAAGATGATGATAGAAAGGGCCACACGATAGGGTGCATAATTTCTTTTAATCATAAATTTCCTCCATAAATATTTTACACTATAACAAAGAAAAAGTCATTATTGAGAAAAAATTACATAATTCACTAGGATATTTATAAATTTCCTATAAAGTATATAGTAGGGCAGGAAAGGGTTATAAGTATATGGATTTCAAGGAAAAATGCGTGATTATCAACGAAATTGCTCAAAGCTATAGAATTGATTATGTAAGCAATGAGTCTAACCGGAAACATCCCTCACCTATGGTTTCATTTATCAACTCAATATTGATTCAGTTGAATGATGAATCCAAACGAATCATAGTGAACGATTACTTTGAAAAAAAGGAGGTTTATTGGTATTTAGATTATTACCAACGTTCAACTTACTACCGCTTAAAAATGAAGGCTGTAGAAGAATTTTGGCATTGCCTACATGTATAATAAATGCTAAAATAAAAGCGTAATAATTAAAGGAGAAAGAAATGATAAAAGGTATTGCAGCATCAAGTGGTATTGCGATTGCTAAAGTTTATAAACTTGAACAACCAACACTTACAATTGAAAAATTAGAAGCAAATGCAACAGAAGAAAAAGAGAAATTTAATCGTGCTTTAACTAAAACAGTGGCAGACATTGAATTAATTAAAGAACGTGCGAGTGCTAATTTAAGTGAAGAAGAATTAGCGGTATTCGATGCCCACTTAATGATGGTGAACGACCCTGAATTCGCTACACAAATCATGGATATGATTGATAATGAAAATTGTAATGCAGAATATGCATCAATGAGTGTAGGAAATATGATGGTAGCAATGTTTGAAAGCATGGACAGTGATTACTTTAGAGAAAGAGCAGCGGATGTTAAAGATGTTACCTTCCGTTTAAACTGTAACTTAGTAGGCGCAGTTATTCCTGATTTAACAACTATTAATGAAGAAGTAGTGATCGTGGCTCACGATTTAACACCTTCAGATACAGCGCAATTAAACCGTTTATATACATTAGGTTTCGCAACAGCAATTGGAGGACGTACTTCTCACTCAGCAATCATGGCTAGAAGTTTAGAAATCCCAGCAGTTGTTGGTACAGGAAATATTATGGAAGAAGCGGTTCATGGAGATAGCATCATCTTAGATGCAATTGAAGGAACAGTGATCTTAAATCCAACTGCTGAACAAGTTGAAACATATAAAGCTAAAGCAGCTGACTTTGCAGCAGAAAAAGAAGCATTAAAAGTATTAGTAGACGCTAAAAGTGAAACAACGGATGGACATGAAGTTGAATTAGCTGGAAATATTGGAACACCTAAGGATGTTGAAGGGGTACTTACAAATGGCGGAGAAGGTGTTGGCCTTTACCGTACAGAATTCTTATACATGGATCAAGAAAATGATTTCCCATCAGAAGATGAACAATTTGAAGCTTATAAAGCGGTTCTTGAAGGAATGAATGGAAAACGTGTTGTTGTTCGTACATTAGATATTGGTGGAGATAAAACATTACCATACTTCACATTCCCAGAAGAAATGAATCCATTCTTAGGATATCGCGCAATTCGTTTATGTCTAGATCGTACAGACATCTTTAGAACTCAATTAAGAGCATTAATTCGTTCAAGTGCATTTGGACGTTTATGCATTATGTTCCCTATGATTGCAACGGTTGAAGAATTCAAACAAGCAAAAGCAATTTTTGAAGAAGAAAAAGCAAAATTAGTAAGCGAAAATGTAGCAGTAAGCGATCATATTGAAGTGGGTATTATGGTAGAAATTCCAGCTGCAGCAGTGCTTGCAGATCAATTTGCAAAACACGCAGACTTCTTCTCAATTGGAACTAACGACTTATTACAATATTCAATGGCTGCTGATAGAATGAGTGAAAAAGTTTCTTATTTATATCAACCATTAAATCCATCTGTATTACGTTTAATTAAGATGACTATTGAAGGTGCACATAGCCAAGGTAAATGGGTTGGAATGTGTGGAGAAATGGCAGGGGATGAAAAAGCAGTACCTATCTTATTAGGACTTGGCTTAGATGAATTCTCAATGTCTGCTTCTTCAATCTTAGGAGCACGTAAATTAGTACGTAGCTTATCTAAACTTGAGATGGAAAAACTAGCAAATGATGCGATAAACTTATCAACAGAAGCAGAAGTTATGGCTTTAGTTGAAAATAGTTTAAAATAATTGAAAAAATAGAGTAAAATAAAAGAGTGCATAAGCGCTCTTTTATTATGAGGTGAAGATGAAAAAAGTAATGTTTATATCTAGTACAGGGGGTCATCTTGTGGAATTGTTACAATTGAAACCCTTGTTTGAAGAAGTAGACTGGCATATTGTCAGTGAGAAAACTAAAAGTAATGAAGACTTAATTAAACAATATCCAGGACGCGTAGATTATCTTGTTTATGGAACGAAAAAACAATTAATTTCTTATCTTTTTAAGTTTGCATATAATTGTATAAAATCTTTTTATTTATTTATAAAAATTAAACCAGATGTCATCATCACAACAGGAACGCATACTGCTGTTCCAATGTGTTACATCGCTCATTATATGAAGAAAAAAGTCGTTTATATTGAAACCTTTGCCAATCAACATAAACCAACAGAGGCAGGAAAACTTGTCTATCCAATAGCTGATTTATTTGTTGTGCAATGGAGTGAATTATTAGTGCATTATCCTAATGCGATTTATGGGGGGTGGATATTCTAATGATATTTGTGATACTAGGAACCCAAGATAAACCATTTACAAGATTGCTTAAGGCAATCGATCAAATTGAAACCAGCGAAGAAATTATTGTACAGGCTGGATGTACCGTTTTTCATAGTGAGAAAATGAAAATATTTGACTATGTAAGTATGGATGATTTTCAACATTACTTAGCTAAGGCTGATTTAATTATAACCCATGGTGGAGTTGGTAGCATTATGCAGGGATTAAACTTGAATAAAAAAATAATTGCAGTGGCTCGTCTTGGTGAATATGGGGAACACCACAATGATCATCAATTGGATATTTGTCAAAACTTTGCCTTACGAAATCATATTTTAACTGTTGAAGATTTATCAAAATTAGCTGATTGTATCAAGGAAAGTGAAACCTTTACACCAGCTCCTTATACCAGTAATAACCAAGCTTTTGTAGCAATGTTAAGTCAATTTATCAAGGAGAATGTATGAAAATCATTGTCAGCGATTATGATTGTACTTTGAAAACAGGGGATAGGATTGAAGATAATCTTAAACAAGCCATTATCAATTTTAGAAATCAAGGAAATTTGTTTGTGATTGCTACAGGCAGAAGTTATACTTCTATTTCAAATGAATTAAAAGCACAAGGTATCAATGAATGGATAGATTATATCATTTCAAGCAACGGGGCAATGATTACAGATGCAAATCAAAAAGTGATGTTTGAGAAATACATTGAGCCCAAAACTGCTTATTCATTAATTGAATATGCAGAAAGACATTTTGATTTTTTCACGTGTAGTAATGGGCGTCATGTTTATGGTAAGTTTGAATTGGATACAAATGAGGCGCATATGCATCATCAACGTCATCAAAAACATTTAATCAGTAAAGAAGATATTTTAAAAACACCGATTATTTCTTTAAATGTACGAGCTAAAAATGCTGAAGAGTTGCTAAGACAAAAAGAGGAAGTCATGGCACATTTTGAAAATCGTGTTTCATGTTTTAAAAATTTAACGATATTTGATATCATGGCGAAAGATATTTCTAAGGCTACAGGGATTAATGAAGTATTAAAATATTATCCAAGTGATGAAGTCTATGTAATCGGGGATGATTTTAACGATATTGATATGGTTCAACAATTTCATGGTTATGCAATGAGCCATGGGGTTGAAGCTTTAAAAGAGGTTGCAAGTAAAGAATATGATAGTGTATATGACTTGCTTATTGAACATACCAAATAAAGAAAACAGACGGTTGTCTGTTTTTATTTTCTTAAATGATTTTTTAATGAAGAAATATCTTTCATCCATCCTTCAATATCTTCTTCGTGATCTAATTCATCGTTAAGGATATTGATGGCAATTTGATAGGTCGCATAGTCTTTCCCTTCGGTTAAACTAGCAATTTGTTGGTAACGCTCTATTGCACAGCGCTCACTTCCTAAATTTTGGGTTAAAATGGTTTCTGTATAAGGATCACTTGGCGTTTGATAAGCGCATCCTGCAACTTTACTCCATTCATCAGGAGATAATATTGGTGTGCCGCCAAGTTGTGTGATACGGGTTGCAAGAAGTTCAGCGTGTCCTAATTCTTCATTTGCATGTTCAAGCAGTTCTTCTTCAATTTCCATTCGCATAGGGCCTTCCATGACTCTTGCTCCTATCCAATATTGATAGTATGAAAGCCATTCTTCAGCTAATGCCATGTTTAAAAGGTCAATTAATTCGTCAGTGTCTAGATGTGCAATACTTATTGATGCTTTTCCCATAAAATTCTCCTTCCATATGTGTGTGCTCATTATAACACAGTCAATTTTTTTTGGATAAAACACTATCTTTTAGTAAAAGCGGTATAGATTTCGCGTTAAAACTTTTCATTTCAACCTTAAAAAGTTATAATAAATTTGAAAAAAGGAGACACATATGAAAGAACCAATGATCGTAATTTTAGCAGCAGGTATGGGGAGCCGTTATGGTGGCTTAAAACAAATCGATACTGTAGGTAGTAATGGAGAATCAATCATTGATTTTACTATCTATGATGCAATCGCAGCAGGATTTAAAAAAGTCGTATTAATCATTCGCAAAGAACATGAAGAAGCATTTGAAGCTTCGCTTGTAAGCAAAATTAGAAATAAAATTGAAGTTGCTTACGCATATCAAGATTTAAATGATGTACCACAGGGGATTGTTGTTCCTGAAGGACGCGAAAAACCATGGGGAACAACGCATGCATTATTGGCTTGTAGAGAGATTATTGATGGACCATTCATGATATGTAATGCAGATGATTATTATGGAAAAGATGCATTTGTTACGATGTATCATTATTTAAAAAATGAAGTATCAGATAGCAATTATGGAATGGTTGGATATGAATTAGTAAATACACTAACAGAAAATGGAACCGTAACACGCGCTATTTGTAAACAAGAAGATGGAAAACTTGTTGAAATTGAAGAAATCCAAAATATCCGTAAACATGGTGAAAAAGCTGAATATGATGTGAATGGAACATGGGTTGAAGCAACCGATGATATGCTGGCTTCAATGAATTTCTGGGGATTTACACCTAAAGTTTTTGAAGAATGCACAGAATTATTTGAAACTTTTGTAAAAGAGGCTTTAGTATCAAATCCAATGAAGGGTGAACATGTTATTCCAACAGCAGTAGGACAACTGCTAGAAAAAAATGCAATTACTATTAAAGTGATGGCAAGTAAGGACAAATGGTTTGGTGTAACTTATAAAGAAGACAAACCAACTGTAGTTAATAGCTTAGCTGAATATAAAGAAAAAGGACTTTATCCATTCGATTTATGGAAATAATTAAATGACTTCTTATCCCTATAGGATAAGGAGTTTTTTTCATAAAAAAAGAGGTTTCCCCCTTTATAAGTTAAAGAATGTATGTAAGACATCAGCACCGCCAATTAGGGTGCCAATAGTACTTAATAAATTAGCTAATATGACAATTAACAAGATTCGGATAACACGATTTGAGTATGCCTTTTTTAAAGAAGAAATATCTTCATTAATATTCTCAAAATCTTTTACAGCAGGCTTTCTTAAGGTTGCCTCTGTTATCCCTGCAAACCATCCAGCTGCAAGCAGTGGATTAAGTGAGGTGATAGGTGCAGCGATGAAGGCTACAAGGATTGAAAGGATATGTCCTCCCCCTAGTAAAACACCAATAGCAGAAAGTGAACCATTCCATAAAATCCATGTTTGGATTTGATTGATACCAAGTTCCCTATTTTGAAAGAATGTATAGCCAATAATCCCAATAATTAAAGCTGGAATACACCAACCTATTAACTTAGAAAACAATGTTTTTTCAGGGATATGGTCTAATTCATTTAAATCATGATCATTAAATAACTCTTTACTTACACCACCCAGATGAGCGGCGCCTAAGATCGCAACCACTTCTTTACCTGGTGCTTGTTTAATTTTTTGAGCTAAGTATTGATCCCGTTCATCAACTAGTACTGTTTTAATGACAGGGAAGTTTTTACCAATATCATTTAAAGCTGCTTCTAACATGTCTGATTTTTGTAGATTCATTAAATCTTCTTCACTGATATCCTCATCATCAAAGATAGAGGTAATCATTTGGCAAACTAATTTAATTTTTTGTAAAAAAGAATGTTTACGCCATATACGCATAAATGTTGTTTGGATATTGCGATCAGCTAATACAAGATCAATATTTCTTTTTTTAGCTTGATTGATTCCTTCGATCATTTCCATCCCTGATTTACTATCTAAGTTCTTGGCTACTCTTTTTTGAAAGCTACTTAAAATTGTATTGACTAAAAGTAGGGTGGTTTGTTTCTTTTTGATAATTTCAATAATATCTGTATCCAACCATTTTTTAGGATTGTTTAAAGATTCATAGCGTTTATCATCCAGTTCGATACAAATACAATCTGGATTGATTTCTTCGATTGTTTCCCTGACTTGTTGAACACTAATTTTAGATACATGGGCAGTCCCAATTAAATAGATATTTTTATTTTCATATTGAATATGTGTATAACATTTTTCCATAGTTAACCTCTAGCGAATTTGCTAAATCTAGTATAGTCTATTGGATAAATTTTGACAAACACTATTTCTTATAATCTGAAAAAAGGACATCTGTGTCTTCATCTAATCATCACATTTTTAGCTTATAATCACATAGTACTTCATCGGATATGGTTTATCATTCAAATGATGTATGTTATAATTGTAAAGTCGATAGGAGGCAATGCGATGATAGATTATAATTTAAATTTAACTATACAGACCATCATGGAGGTAACGAAAGTTATCTTAGATATATCCATTGTATGGCTAGTATTATATTACGCAATAAAAATTGTACGCAATAATACACGAACAATTCAGATTTTTAAGGGAATAGTGCTTATTGTAATTATAGACAGTGTTGCGAAAATATTTGGTCTTGGAACTGTAGGGGAAATTTCTTCTATGTTCATGAACTGGGGATTTTTAGCAGTGATTATTATTTTCCAGCCAGAAATTCGTTCTGTTTTGGAAAGATTAGGAAAAAGCAGT
The DNA here is from genome assembly GCA_044432885.1 of Erysipelotrichaceae bacterium. Taxonomy (GTDB): domain Bacteria; phylum Bacillota_I; class Bacilli_A; order Erysipelotrichales; family Erysipelotrichaceae; genus CAYJNO01. The sequence goes on from JAWXUG010000004.1 coordinate 17,166, forward strand.
GTATTCTCAAAAATTTCTAACTTATTAGGAACAGAAAGAGAACAATTAGTAGATCAATTGGTTCAGGCAACAATGGCCTTGTCGCAAAATCAAACAGGGGCTTTAATTACCATTGAACAATCACAATCTTTACAAGATTACATCAAAACAGGCGTTGCGCTAAACTCAAGTGTGAGTGCAGAATTACTAACTTCTATATTTGTTACCTCTACACCTCTTCATGATGGAGCGTGTATTATTCAAGGGGATAAGTTATCTTGTGCAAGTGCTTATTTTCCACCTACCAATGTTGAAGTTTCAAATAAATATGGCGCTCGTCATCGCGCAGCAATTGGGATTTCAGAGATTACAGATAGTATTACTATTGTCGTGTCAGAGGAAACCGGTGAGGTATCAATTGCACAACGTGGTACCTTAACTAAGGTGAATCGTAGTGAATTAAGAGATTATCTAATGAGAACGATTTGTAATGCAGAAACAGAAGTTCATCAAGAAATTGATGCAACGAGTATTTTTGTGTTAGAAGATGCAAGTGTCGAATTAGAAGTTGAAAAACCAGTAGAATCTACAAAAATAAAAGATAAGTTATCGATTAAAAGACAACCTAGTACAGCTGATAAGCCTAAGAAATCGTTATTCGGTTTTAAACGTAAAGAAAAAGAAGATAAACCTTCAAAAGAGGTTGTTGAAAATGTTGTAGAGAAAAAAGAAGAAGTAATCGTGGAAGAAACACCAGCTTTAGATATGAAACTACCACAAAATAAACGTAAAGTGAAGAAAATAGACTTTAATGCTTCAACTGAATCAGAACAAGAAAAAGTGGTTGTAGAAACAAGTGATGAAGTGGTAGAAAAAGTAAAAAAACCTAGAAATAGAAAAGAAGATAAAAAAGAAGAAGTAGTCGTTGTCGAAAGCAGTGAGGTAGGCAAAACAGGAGAAGTACAAGAATCACCAATAGATATTAGTCAAAGAATTGATATCATTACACCAGATGATGATATTGCTTCACAATTTGCTCTAATTGATTCAGATGATGAAGTTCTTGAAATTCGTAGTGGTACATCAAGCGAAAATACAAGTCCTTCAAAACAAGATGAGAAAGGAGTGAATAATGATGTTAAATAACAAAAACAAAAATGAAACAAAAGATAAATTAGAACTAGCTAATCGAATTGCTAAACAAACTAAAAAGGTTTCAAAAACGTATGAAACGATGGAAAATGGGTTGTTTAAATTTGTGCGTTTCATTAGTACTTTAATTGATCGTATTTTATTTAATCCTAAGTATACGATTATTGTATCGTTGGGATTATCTATCCTATTGTTTGTATCGTATAACTATTCAACAGAAAATCCAGTAATCAATACGGGGAATTTAAATAGTGAAAAAACCATTACAGATGTGCAAGTATATGCAAGTTATAATAGTGAAACTTTTGAGCTTGTAGGCTTACCTGCAACAGCGGATGTGAGCATTGTTGGAACAGCATCTAATGTCGTAGCAGCTGCTAATAAGACAGGAACAGTTGTGGCAAATTTAGATGGATATACAGAGGGTACGCACACAATTAAATTGACAGTTGATGGCTATGGTTCTAGTGTAGAGGCAAGATCACTTACCTCAGAGGTCACCGTAACTTTAAAGAAAAAAGTAACGGGTCAATTCTCGATTGGCTATGATTTTGTCAATACAGAAGAAATGGATAGTATTTATGTTTTAGGTACACCAGTATTTGAGACATCAAAGGTAAATGTACGTGCATCTCAAGATACTTTAGATAGCATTGCCTTTGTTAAAGTATTAATTGATGTTTCAGGACAAACAGAATCTTTTGAGCAACAAGCAAAATTAGTTGCTTATGATAAAAATGGATATCCTGTATCAGCGGATATTTCACCAAGTACTGTAAAAGTAAGTGTTGAAGTAACAACACCAAGCAAATCAGTACCTATTATCCTTGAAACTACAGGACAGGTGCCAGATGGTATGGCTATTGATTCAATTGAAATGGATCATTCCACAGTAACCGTCTATGCAGCAGAAAGTATTTTAAGTAGTGTAAATAGTATTTCGGTTGAATTAGATGCATCGGTATTAAATAAAGATACAGAATTATTCTTACCAATTATCTTACCTAATGATGTAAGTAATGCAAGTATTTCTAAAGTAAACTTAACGATTAAGTTGGCAGAAATGGAATCATTGATTTTAGAAGATATCAACTTGTCTTATCGTAATAATACCGGAAACTTTAAAGATATTGTGGTAGAAGATGGACAAACGACAGTTTCAGTAGAAGTTTTTGGTACATTAACAAATATAGAAAGCATTGATGCCAGTGATTTAATTGTATACTTTGATATGAGTGAAACAACGTCAGGTTCAACCATAGAATATCCATTAGTTGTTGAATATAGTGGAAGCAATAGTTTTGTAAGCTTTGTTGCTATTCCATCAACGGTAACGGTAACAGTACCTGAATCAGGACTTGAATAGGAGAGATTAAAATGGGGAAATATTTTGGAACGGATGGTATCCGTGGGAAAGCAAATGAAGGTTTAACCTGTGATATGGCCTTTAAAGTGGGTCAATATCTAGGATATTATTATGGTAAAAACCAACACAAAACAAAAATCGTTGTAGGAAAAGATACCCGCTTATCAAGCGATATGTTTGAGCATGCGATTGCAGCTGGAGCAAGTGCAACAGGTGCTGATGTATATTTAGTTGATGTATGTCCTACACCATGTGTAGCTTATCTTGTTTCTTCTTTAGACTTTGACTGTGGAGTGATGATCTCAGCAAGTCATAATCCATTTCATGATAACGGAATCAAGGTGTTTAATCATCAAGGTCAAAAAATTGCCAATGAAATTGAACTAGAAATAGAAAATTATTTAGATCATAAAACAACCATTGAATTTGCTCACAATGAGGAAATCGGGAAAGTGATTTACTACCAAGAAGGCCTTGAACTTTACCTAAGTCATTTACAAAAAATTGTTGATTTAGATTTAAGCGATATGCGTATTGCCATGGATTGTGCGAATGGATCATCAACGACTACAGCAGAAAAAATGATGAAACGTTTAAATGCACAATACAGTGTTATTCATCATGAACCAGATGGGATAAACATTAATACTCAATGTGGTTCTACTCACCCAGAATCCTTAATCGAACTGATGAAGAAAGAACATTATGACTTAGGCTTAGCCTTTGATGGAGATGCAGATCGATTAATCGCTGTAAACAGCAAAGGTGAATTAATTGATGGAGATTATGTTTTATATATTTGTGGCCAATACTTAAAGTCAAAAGGATTATTAAACTATAATACAGTGGTAACGACTGTAATGGCTAACCTTGGATTGTTCAAAGCATTTGAAACCCTTGAAATTGATTATGATAAAACAGCTGTGGGTGATAAATATGTATTTGAAAGCATGGTTAAAAATGACTATGTGTTAGGCGGAGAACAATCAGGACATATTATCTTTAAACAATATGCAACAACAGGTGATGGATTATTAACTGCATTAATGTTGTTAAAAGTGATGAAAGAAACAGGAAAATCAATCGAAGCCTTATCAGAGGGTTTAGTGATCTATCCGCAATTACTTATTAATGAACGTGTAAAAGATAAGAATGATGTATTAAATGAGCCAACAATCAATCAAATGATTGAAGAAATTACACAAGAATTAGGCAATGACGGTCGTATTTTAGTAAGACCAAGTGGGACAGAACCGCTTATTCGTGTTATGGTTGAGGCTAAAACACAGGCTTTATGCGAAAAATATGTTTACCGTGTAATTGATTATATTAAAGAAAACCATATTTAACTTTTTAAAGGGACTAGCAGTAGTCTCTTTTTAATGATTTATGGTATGATTATACAAAGAGGTACAAGTGATGAAAAAAGTAATTAACATTGTAGAAGATGAAAAAGATTTAAACGAACTTGTAAAAAGATATTTAGAAAAAGAAGGGTATGAAGTAAGATCTTATCTAACCTATGAGGAAGCGAGTATTCATACGGAGGATGATGATGTCCATCTGTGGATATTAGATATCATGTTAGATGATAAAAGCGGATTTGACCTTATTGAAATGATTCGAATGCATGCTCATGATGTTCCTGTTATATTTATGTCTGCACGAGACAAGGAATTTGATCGTATCATTGGCTTAGAAAAGGGAAGTGATGACTATATTACCAAACCATTCTCACCTAAAGAATTGGTTTTACGTGTTAATAATGTCATGAAAAGAGTCTATAAAGAGGTAACAGAAAGAATACAAATTGATGGATATGAAATTGATGAAACCCAAAGAATTGTCTACTATAATCAATCAGAAATTGAATTAACCACCAAAGAGTTTGAACTATTGATGTTGTTTGTTAAAAACAAGGGGATTGCTTTTTTAAGAGAGCAAATTCTTGAAAGAGTATGGGATGAATACTATGAAGGCTCAGGACGTGTTGTCGATGATACGTTAAGAAGACTAAGAAAAAAATTACCACTTTTAACAATTCATACAATTTATGGATTTGGATATCGTTTAGGATAATATGAAACGCTTTCGATTATGGATGCGAGATTTATCCTTATCTCAGCAATTAATTTCAATTATTTTCATGGTAGCTGCTGCTTTCACGATTTTCTTTATGTCTTATTTGACATCTAATTTAGACACAATTATTAATCAACAAACCTATGATATTATTGAAAGGTCACAAAACTCAGTAATTTATATTATTAATCAAGAAAATTATGGCTCTATTAACGAAATAGAGAGTGATGTTGATCATGTAATTTATAATGTAACAGAGCAAAGTATCTATGCACTAGGTACGCTTAATAATGTTTTACCAACATTAACCCAAGATACTTTAGCAAATGTAGTAGGGCAAAATGCTGTTCAATTTGAATTAACTGATAGGGTAGAAGATACCCTTGCACGAGCGGTAAAAATAGATGATGAAAATTATCTTATTTCTTATATGGATGATGGCTTTAAAAATGAATTTAAAGATGAAATATATGATAGTATTATCAATTTAAATATCAGTGTTATTCTGATTCTATTTGCTATTTTAATGTTGTGGGTGGCTTCTATTATCCATCCATTAAATAAGATCACTACCTACGTTTCAAAGATTAGTAAGGGGGATGATGCCATCCTTAGTATAGATCGAAGAGATGAGATTGGGGAAGTAGCCTTTGCCATTAAAGCGATGAATGATAAAATTCAGCAACAAGAACGTATTAAAGAAGAAATGATTCAAAACATTTCTCATGATTTAAAGACTCCAATCGCAACCATTAAGTCCTATGGTGAAAGCATTAATGATGGTATTTTTCCATATGATACCTTAGAAAAAAGTGTAGATGTCATCATTGAACATGCCGCAAGACTTGAGAAAAAAGTCTATAGTCTCATTGTGTTAAATCGTTTAGGATATTTAGAAGATACTTCTCCTGAAGGGGATACTTTAGATATGGTTGAAATTATCAATAAAGTTATTTTATCCATGCAGGTAGTCAAGGAAGATATCAATATTACCCCTTTCTTAAATCCTGTAAAATTTCATGGAGAAGAAGAGCCATGGCGTATTGTGGTAGAGAATTTACTTGAAAATGCAATACGTTATGCGAAGGCAGAAATTGTCATTACTCTAAGTGAAAATGAATTAGAAATTTCAAATGATGGAGAATTTTTAACCAAAGATATTCAAGAAAGAATGTTTAGCCCTTATGAAAAAGGAACGAAAGGTCGTTTTGGCTTAGGCTTATCGATTGTTCATCGTATCTGTACTACTTATGGTTATCATATTGCTGCTGAAAATACGACAGATGGGGTATTATTTAGAATTAGCAAACCTAAATCTACAAAGAAAAAATTGACTACAAAACCAAAAAATGACGAAGTTTAACCCTCGTCATTTTTTTAGTTATTCAATGTTACGAACAAGTCGTACCGAGTTTAAAATATTGTCTTCACCTTCAGATAAGGCATCACTTCCCTCATATTTTGGTGAGAATCTTACAGCACCAGCTCCATGAGAGGTGTACCCGAAGGCAACATACCAAGCGGAGTTATAATCAGGTTCCATTTCACTAAAGTATGCAGAAGTACTTGTCCAGAAATAATAATTTTCATTTTCTTCAAGTTCTATACAAATGAAATAATCTTGATCAATAGCAGGATAAGAACCGGCGTAATCAACAATGCTTTGTAACTCTTTTACATCTGGCAATCTCCAATCATCATAGCCTGCATACTCATAGTTTTCAGCTAGTGATAAGGCTTCTTCCCAGTCAACTGCAACCCCTAAATCCGTTTGCATCCACATTAGACCAGAGGAATTGTCGGTAATGGTGCCATCTCCATTATCTGTATAGGAATCTGTACCGTAATCATCACCACGTACAGCACGAACATATTTTCCCATTTGTGCTGAATCAGATGGATAAGCTTTGATGTGTCCTGTTGCATGGTTAACACCAAATGCAATATCCCCAAGGCGATCATCACCTTCTACTTGATTGTATTCAGATGTCCAATATTGACCTTCTTCTTTAGAAACGCCACCTGCATCTGATGCCATTTCACCTTCAGGCAAGGCTTCCATGCTTTCATCCATCATAGAGGTAGGCGAAGATTCACTATCACTTCCTTGAGGAGATCCACTTTGAGAAGAACTTCCTTGAGGAGAACCACTCATTCCTCCCATGCTACTACCTGAACTTTCGGAATTATCAAACCCAAAATAATCAGTATCGATATATGGCCAACCAATTGAAAAGTCACTAACTGAAAATAACTCTTCGGTAGAAGGAAGTCTCCAGTCAGTATATCCTCCAAAACCAACTGTACCATCGTCATTAATCATGGTATTTAGGCTTTCCACATACTCCACAGCTTCATCCCAAGTAAGTTTGCCACCATCAGGATTGGTAACCCAAGTTAGACCAGTGTTGTTATCTGTTGTTGTGCCATTATCATTTAACGTGAACGAAAATGATAGACTTTCATAATCTCCGTCCTGTCCATAAAATGCATCACCATCCGTTGTTGTGATAATGTTACCATCAGCATCATAGGTGTTTGTTTGCCCTGTTTCTACAATTGGGCTGTCATATGAACTAGTAGTTGTTTCATCATTATTTGTAGTATCATCACTCGTTGTACAAGCAGATAATACACAACATAATGAAAGTAAATAAATTAAATTTTTTTTCATAATTTCCTTTCTATTCGTCTTTTATTAACGATATATAGAAAGTATAAAAAGCATAATTAAAATATACTTTAAATCTAAGTGAATATATATTGAATAATATGTGAGTATTTATTGATGTTAAAAAAAGAATGGCTAAACCACTCTTTTTCCAGATTTATTATTTAATCTGTTGTACTTGATTGATTGCATCAATTAAGGCATATCTAAATCGGTGTTTTTCTAAGGTAGCCACTCCTTGAATGGTACTACCTTTAGGTGAACATACTTGATCTTTTAAGATACCAGGATGAGTCTGTGTTATTTTCTGTAAGGCAGCGCTTCCTTCAATCATGGTTGAAACCAATCGATAACTTTGAGCTCTAGGAATACCATGCATTAAACCAGCATCAGATAAACCTTCAATAAATAAGTCAACAAAGGCAGGACCACAGCCACAAACCGTACCAGAAATGGAGGTAAGATGTGATGGCATTGGTTCAATTAAAGCAATTTTAGAAAAAGTATCTTCGATAAATTGTTTACTAGTATCATCAACACTGTGAGTTTCATCAACAATCATGATTCCCTTCCCTACACGTATAGGTGTATTAGGGATGGTACAGTAACATTTTACGTCCTCACCTAATATTGTTTTCCATTTGCTTAAAGGATGCCCTGAAACTACAGATAAAATTGTTTTACCTTTTAAACTTTCTACAAGTGGACCAATAACCTCTTGTACTAAATAAGGCTTTACAGCAATGATGATTAGATCACTATGTTCAATCACTTCCTCAGCACTTTTAGCAGCCACAATGGGATAACCTTCAGTATTCTTTACTAACTTCTGATAATTCTTTGCACAAGCATAGACTTCATCCTTAAATGAACTATATTCATATAATCCATAAATCATCGCTTGCGCCATGTTGCCAAATCCAATTACACCTATTCTCATTTTACTTCCTCCTTTAGGCTTTTAATAAATCCATTCAATCCTAATAAAATATCTTGATACGTTTCTTCAAAATTACCCGTATACCAAGGATCTTTAATACTTCGCTTTTCATTGGCATAGGATAATAAAAGTTTTGCTTTATCAGATGTGTTTAAAAGATGTTCTAATCGTCTTAAATTATCAACATCCATACAAAGGATATCATCATAATACTGATACGCTTGTTCACTTATCCGATAAGCGTTTCTTTTTTGATAAGGAATATGATGCAAATCTAAGATATGTTTTGTACCAGGATGAATATCTCTGCCAATCTCTTCATTAGATACAGCACAGGATGATATCTCTAAATCTAATCCTTGTTGCTTCGCCATTTCTTTAAGCATAAATTCAGCCATTGGACTACGACATATATTGCCATGACATACAAATAAGACTTTTCTCATATAAACTCCTTTATTTCTAATTCTATTTTACCTTTTTTTTATAAAAAACCCCAATTAAATATGCTTAAAAATAAATAGAGTATGATATGATTATCTTAATGAAGGAGAAATAAATGAAATACGAAACCATAAAAAGAAGTTTTGCTTTAAAAGATGATCAACGTGAATTGTTTTGTGAGATATTAGAAACATTAGAATTTGATGATGAAGATATTGAAATTGCGATGCAATTAGCTGAAGAGGAATTAGCAATGAATATATTATTGTCTACTCTTGCCTCTTTTTCTTTCTATGAAAATGTAGAAGATATTGATGAAGAGTATGCAGATACGATTTTAAATTCGATTGGCTTTATCATTGAATCAGTTAAAGATATGGATCGCTTTATGAATGAAGATGGAGAGTTAGTGATTCCTGAAGGGTTTGCATTGAATTAGATAACATTGATTGAATAAACATAAAAAAACTTTAAAATTGAGATTAGGAGGTGTTCTATGGAAAAACACGTACGATCTCGTTTTTTAATTTTAGCTACTTATATTTTGACTATACTTGTTAATGCTTCAGCCAATTTATTACCTTTAAATGGGAAACTATCCAAAGATATTTCTGACATGTATAGAAATCTATTTACACCCGCTTCCTATACGTTTAGTATATGGTCTTTAATTTATTTGTTATTAGCTTTTTATGTAGGTTATATGGTGATTAAGAAGTTTAATGAAGAAGATGAAAAACATTATCAAGAAATAGGCTTATACTTTATTGCCTCAAGTATTTTTAATTGTTTATGGATTATTGCTTGGCATTATAATTTAATCTTGATTACCTTAGTATTAATGGCTTTACTATTCATATCAGTAGGACGTATTTATGTCTTGGTACAAAGAAGAAAAGATTTGATTCCAAGTATTGCCTTTGGGATTTATTATGGATGGATTAGCATTGCAACGATTGCTAATGTAGCAATCTTCCTTACCTTTATGAAATTTGATGGCTTTGGCATTGAACCAAGGTTTTGGACAGTTGCAACGTTAATTTTAGGTTTTCTTATTATCTGTGCATGCAGTTATAAAAACAAAGACCCATTCTACATATTAACAGGAATCTGGGCCTATGCGGGTATCTTTTATGAACACATACGCTTTTGGAAATATGCTTATCCAATTGTCATTCAAACCATTACAGTATGTGTAGCATTGATGATCGTCTTATGTGCTTTTATAAGTTATAAGCGTATTAAATTATATCTTGATGAAAGAAAAAAAGAAAAAACTGAAGTAGTCACACAGTAGACATGAAAGCATATCGAAAGATATGTTTTTGTTTGGCAAAAAATTTTAACTTAAAAGAATTTGGTATATATTTTTGTTATGAAAAGGCTTACAATTAAGATATATTGTGAGGAAAAAATATGGAAAAAAAGATTGTATTGTTACAGCTACTGTCCTTATTTCAACAACATACTGATGAAACACATCCTATGACTGTAAAACAAATTATCGATTTCTTTAAAAACGAACACCAAACTGAAATTACACGTCAAACAATTTATAATAGTGTAAAAATTTTAAATGAAGCTAACTATATGATTGAGTCATCAGGACGAAAAAAAGGCTATTATTATGATAATCGTCTCTTAGAAAAATCAGAAGTAATGTTTATTAGTCATTCCATTATTGCGAATAACATTATTCCTTTAAATCAATCTAATGAACTAATTCAAAAAATAATGAATACACAAAGTGATTATTTTAAGCAAGGGTTCAAAAATAATTTAAATCTGTGTAACTTGGATAAAAAAGAAAATCAAGATATTTTCTTAAATGTCGAGCTGTTATCAGATGCAATCGATACGCTTAAGGAAGTTAGTTTCAGATATACTACGTATAACTACGATAAGGAAATGGTTTATAAGAATGAAAAGATTTATCAAGTAATTCCAAGGTTTATCCTTTGCAAAGAGAGCAAAATGTATCTTGTAGGGGAAGATAAAGAATATCATCAACAAAGACAATATCGGTTAGATCGAATACGGAATCTTGAAATATCTAATCAATGCTTTTCTTCATATGAACAAGATGCTTATAGTTATGCTAAAAACAGACATTATATGTATGCAGGAGAAATGTTAGAAGTTAAATTAAAATGTTGTCGTTCCATGTTAGATGAAGTAGTCGAAAGATTTGGCAAAGACAGTAATATAGTGCCCATAAATGATGATTACTTTTACGTAGATACCAAAATGACATATCATGCTGCTATATTCTTTGCATGTCAATTTATTCAATATACACAAATTATAGAACCTGAAGAGATTAAACAAGACATACAATCTATATTGCAAGATGCACAAAATAAATATAATAACCATAATAAGGAGGGAAATTAAATGAACGACAAAAACAACCATTATGTACTAGGACTAGACTTAGGGGTAGCTTCAATAGGATGGAGTGTTGTAGAAATTGATAATGATGAAATTGCTACACAAATTAGTGATCATGGTGTGGTTATATTTAGCGCACTAGACAACAACAAAGGAAAACTTAGAAATCAAACTAGAAGAGATGCAAGAGGTTTAAGAAGGGTTTTAAGAAGAAGAAAAGAAAGGTTGAGAAGAGTTAAATCACTTTTAAAAACGACATTTAATTTGTCTTCGCAACAGATAGAAGATTTTTTCACTAAAGAGGGGAAATCTCAAAATAATCATGCCTTAGAATTAAAGGTAAAAGGTTTAAGCGAATCATTAACTCAAGAAGAGTTAATTCGTGTGTTAGTCCACTATGCAAAGAATAGAGGATTTAAATCAAATAGAAAAGCTGATGCAGACAATGAAAAAGGAAAAATGAAAGAAGCTATTGCAGGTGTTCATACTATTATGTTACGCGATCAATGTACGGTGTCTAAAGCTGTATTAACGATGCAAAAGGAAAACAACTACGCAACGATTCATAATGTCGCAGACCATTATATTTATGGCTTTGAAAGAGCAGATGTTGAAGATGAAATAAACTTATTGTTAGATAAGCAAATAAGTTTTTACTTAGTAGATGAGACATTTAAAGCAAAGTATATGGAGATTTGGTCTAGTCAACGAGATTATTCTGAAGGTCCTGCTACAGGTCCTTATAAGGTTGAATTCGAGGCAATGTTTGGAAATTGTTTATTTAGAACGAAAGAAAAAAGAATTTCACGAGCATGTCCATCTTTTGATATTTTTACAGTGATTCAAAAGCTACAAAATATTCGATATTATAAATTAGATGAAGATGATCAACGTGTTACTGAAGGAAGGCGTCCAATTAAATATTCTTTAACGCAAACACAAATTTATGATTTATACACAGCAGCCTTTAAAGATGGAAAAAAACTAACATATGATTTGTTAGAGAAAACAATAATAGGAAATAGTAATGATTTAAAAATAGAAATCTGTGACTTGCCTAAATTATCAAGGAATGACTTTAATAAAATTGTTTCTGATTATAAGACAACACATGGGATAGAAAATAGATTAAATGAAAGTGAATACAGTGAAATAAAAAAACAAGCTGATAAAAAAGTAAAAGAATCAGAGGTTATTAGATTAAAAGCGTACTTGGAGTTTAGAAAACTGGTCAAAAAGATTGGTAAAGACAGTAAGTATTTAGAAATTGAATGGATGGATGATGTAGCAACTATCTTAGCTTATGCAAAAACAGATAATGCAGTTGATCGTATTATTGAAAAACATTATAAAGGTCAATTTAATGAGGAAGAAATTAGTATCATTAAAAAACTTAAAGTAAGCGTAAGTGGATCTGGTTCATTATCCCTTTCATTAGTACAAGATTTAAATAAATTACTAATTGAAGGAGAAACCTATTCTCAAGCTATGCAAAGTTTAGGTTATGATCATTCGAAATATCTTAGTGATAAGAATTTTAATAGTGTATTTCCAACTGTTGCAGAAATTGAAGAAACCTACGAAACTAGGATTACTCAACCAAATGTTAGACATGTACTGGTTTATTTGAGAAAGTTATATAAGGCGATTTATGAACAATATGGTGAACCTACATATGTACACATAGAGGTTGCTACTGAAATTAAAAATAGTTTTAGCAAACGTAATGAAATTAAGTATAATCAATTAAATAATCAGATAGAAAATGAAAAAGCAAGATTGTTAATGGTAGAAACCTTGGGCTTTACTGATATTGAACACCGTACACATAAAAGCTTTAGTCAAGATGATATATTAAAATTCCGTTTATGGAGAGATCAAGATGGCATTTGTATGTATACAGGTCAAGAAATTAAGCCTGCACAGCTATTAGACAGAAATGCATTCCAAGTAGATCATATATTACCATTCTCAAGAACATTTGATAACTCTTATACCAATAAAATATTAGTTACAACTCAGTCTAACCAAGAAAAGAAAAACAGAACACCTTATGAATGGTTGCATGCGAAGAGCAAGGATGATTGGAATGAATTTGTAGAACGAGTAAGACGTAGTAAAGTTGATGAAGAAAAGAAAAATAAGTTGTTGATGAAAGAAGAGATTACTTATGATGAGTTCACTAGTCAAAGTTTACATGCAACAAGTTATGTGAGCAAACTTGCAATTGAGATATTTAAAGATTTACTGAACACGGACGAAAACAATGATAGAGTACGTTCATTTAAAGGGAATGCCACAAGTTATTTAAGAAAATATTATGGAATAAACAACTTTACTCATTCTTATGAATCAGAAGATTACAATCGAAACAATACAAGATATTACGTACATGCTGAGTCACTAAAAATAGAATCTTCAGCAAAGGATGCAAAGATTACGATTGTTGCCAAAGATCAATATGATCATCAAATTGAGTTTATTAAGACGATCACTAAAACAAAGGATAATCATTTTAGAAGTTTGGAAGATGAACAATTCTATCGTTGTATAAGTGAAAAAGAAAAACTACAAGAATTAATTAATGAATTACTTATAGAATCGAAGAAGGATATCTTTAAAATTGAAGATTATAAAATTTTATCTAATGGCTATGAATTCGAATATGAAACAAAACTAATTTATGAATTGCTTATTGGTTTGAAGGCAAAGCTTCTACAAAAAAATAGGGATAATCACTTTCATCATGAAGTAGATGCTACATTGGTTGCGATTATGACTAGAAGCATGCAGATAAAAATTACTAAATTTCATCAATTGTGGCAAGATTTAGGTAATGATGAACAAATTTATGACGAGCAAACGGGAGAATATTACACTAAAGAAAACATTAAATCTTATTTTAATATAGATAAGATGACTAAAAATAGTAAGTTCTATATTCCTCAACCGTATGATCATTTTATCGATGAACTAAAGGTTAAAATATTCGAAAGAGACCAAGATATCTTGTGTGAGAAATTAAGAGACTTGAGTGTACAAAATGCAAATGAATGTATTGTGAAATATCCAAGTTATCAGGTTGACAATAGGGTATCTGGAAGTTTACATGCTGAAACCATTTATGGTAGAAAACAGGAACAAGGAGTTACTGTAAATACTTTAAGAACTCATGTATCTAAGTTAGACAAGAAAAAAATTGAAATGATATATGATAAAGATTCAGGACAAAAACAAGTTTATGAAAGTCTAAAAAAATGGGTAGAAAGTGGTAAAAAAGGAAGCCCAACACTTCCATCTGGCCAAGTTATAAACAAAGTAAAACTAAAAGATACTAATGTAGAAAAAATGGTAAGCATATCACCTGATGATCCATCAAAAGGATATGCAATGATGGGTGAGTTAGCAAGAATACAAGTCTATAAAAAAGAGGGCAGTGATAAATTACACTTTGTTCAAATCAGTGTGCTTCAATACCTAAAAATAAAAGCTAATGACCACAATTTTGATGTATTGGTATGGCGAGGTCGAGGTGAAAATAACAAGGAACTTATAAATTATAATCAATTAAGTAAACATGGATATACACTGTATAGGAATTTATATCCTGGACAACACATCAGTGTAATAATGAATACAGGAGCTTCTGCACTATGTAGAGTGGTTGGTTTTAGTTCAGGTTTGTTTGAAATAGATAGTATTTTAGGAGATACAGTTGATTTAATTGAGAAGTGCATTGTAAAAAAAGACAAGTCACAACTTCGGTTAACCGTATCTACAATCAAAGATATAAAACTTGAATCTATAGATATCATGGGTAATTTAAATGTCTTTTAGACAGCTTTTAATTGCCAAGTCATGTCATTTATCTGTGGAGCATAATAGTATTAAAATAGTACAAGAAGATCATGAAAACTTTATCCCTTTAGAGGATGTATCCATTATTTTAATTGAAAGTAAAGAGTCCACTTTTACTTCCAGTTTCTTTACTAGTTGTGCAAAACACAGTATTCCAGTTATGCTGTGTGGGGAGAATCATATTCCTTCATCTTTAAGCATTTCAATAAATACACATTATAGACCCTATCATGTCTTAATGTTACAAATCAATCAAACGTTAGATAATCAAGTTTATATATGTGAATCTTTATTGAAATATAAATTAAAAAATCAACTATCAGTATTAAAGCTTATTAGTGCAAGTGATCAGTCAATTGAATTATTTGATGGCTATATAGAAGAAATTATAGGTAAAGATGAAATAAATCGTGAAGGTACTGCCGCTAAAGTATTCTTTAATCAGTTGTATGGAAATGGTTATGTGCGATTTGCAGAAGATCCGATTAATATCAGACAAAACTATGGTTATTCGGTGCTTGCTGCATGTTTATCAAGATATTTTAGCTTGTATGGTTTTAATTTAGCTTTAGGAATTAATCATTGTGGAAAAACAAATGCGATGAATTTAGTTTATGATTTCATAGAGCCATTTAGACCATTAGTTGATTATTATCTTTTTGATAGTCTTGAGTATTTAACTGACAAGATTAATGTGCAATCAAAAAAAGAGTTAGTTAATTTATTAAATGCACGTGTACTTGTGGATAAAAAGTTGGTAACAGTACAATACGCAATGGAACTATTAGTGAAGTCTTATTTAAGATATCTTGAAGGAGAGTCAAAATATTTAGATTTGCCAACAATACAATTAATTGACTTTGATAAATTAAATGAATCAGTATAGGGAAATGAGAATGTTTGTGATATTTGATATGCCTACATTAACAAAAGAAGATTTAAAGATTTATACAAATTTCAGAAGAAATATTATTAATGATGGTTTTATCATGATTCAATTATCCGTTTATTCTAGATTTTGTCGTAATGATACTGAATACCGAAAAATGATAAGAAGAATAAAAAGCTATGTTCCTAAATTTCATGGTAAAATTCGTGTATTTGCGCTGACAGAAAAGCAGTATGATAAAATGTTAATATTTTCTTCCTCTAAGAAAAGTGATGAAGAATTATTATCTATAAATCCCCTTGTAGTAATAGAGTAAGATTGGTAAAATAAGTATATCGAAATTTCCTGAATCAGGAGTCTAGAGGGTACGGACTCCTGAATATTTCGATTAATGATGAACCTTCATTGTAACCTGTTATATCTCGTGTATGGTACGGACTCCTGAATATTTCGATTAATGATGAACAAATTATGCCTTATTATAATCAATTATATGGGTACGGACTCCTGAATATTTCGATTAATG
>JAWXUG010000005.1:0-29511 GCA_044432885.1 Erysipelotrichaceae bacterium
TGGTAGAAATCATCTCTTATTTTCGTTCTTATTCCACTTTATTTTCTCGCTTTTTTCTATCATTTTTCGTTTCTTTTATTTTCGCTTGACGCTATAGCAGTTACTTTGCGATTCAACCTTTATTGTTTAATTTATACGTTATATTATTCTATTTTTATAAATATATTTTTTGTTTTTAAAACTTATCCATCACTTATTAACATCTATATTTAGAAGTTATTCTCTACTGTGGATAACTGTGGATATTTAATTATACCTAATCAATTAAGCACTATTATATTTTTTATTATCCCCACAATATGTTTTTTGTTTGTTTTTATACACATTTATCAACAATATACACAATTATGGATAATATTATTACCTTTTTATACACCTTTAAAAGTTGTGGATAATTGTGGATAACTTTATATTATTTAATAAAATAAGTCTTATTATTAAAGTTTTCCAGTGTATAACTTTGTTGTTAGAAATTTATTTCTTTATTCTTTAAATTTTTTCGTATATTATATTCATACAACGACGGTTATGGGGTGAATATTTTGGTAACAAATGAGACATATTTAAAAGGTGTATGGAATCAAACTTTAGAATTAATTAATGAATCACAAGTAATTAATTCTGATTATTTTTCTTCTTTTTATACAGATTCTTCTTTATATAGTTTAACTCCAGAAAAAGCTACAATAAGTGTTCCAAGATTATTTCATAAAATTATTTTAGATCGTGATTTAGGTATCATTAGATCTTGTTTATCTACAATTATTAAATCTACTGTTACCGTTGAAGTTTTACTTGAAAGTGATTTAATTCAAGCTGAACAATTTAAATTAAAAACCATTTCTTCTAAATATTTAAAAAATACATTAAAAGATAACTACTTATTTTCTAATTTTATTGTAGGTAAAAGTAATGTACAAGCACATATTTCTAGTTTATCTTGTGCTACCAATCCTGGAGAATTATATAACCCATTATTTATTTATGGTGATTCAGGATTAGGTAAGACTCATTTATTAAATGCAATTGGAAATTCTATTAAATCTATTTATCCTGATAAAAAAGTAGGCTTAATGAGTGGTTTAGATTTTGTACAATGTGTTTTTGCTGCTTCAAAAAGTGGTGATTTAGATCAATTTAAAGAAGAATTATATGAATTAGATTTATTATTAATAGATGATATTCAATTTATTGCAGGTAAAGAAAAAACTCACGAAATTTTCTTTTCGGTTTTCAATGAACTCGTAAATAATCGTAAACAAGTCTGTATAACCTGTGATCGTCTTCCAAGTGAAATTAAAGGATTAGAAGATCGTATTATTTCTCGTTTTTATTCAGGTTTAAATGTTAATATTGAAGCTCCTGAATTTGATACTGCTTTTCAAATTATTAAATCAAAAATTGAACAACGAACTGATTTGGATAATTACATTACAGATGATGTTATTTCTTTTTTAGCTACTAATTTCTCTCAAAATGTAAGAACACTAGAGGGTGCATTAACAAGATTAATTTTTTATGGAATCAATTTTGCTAATTCATCTACCATTGATTTAAAAATTGCTAGTGAAGCCTTTAAAGGACAAATTGCTGAAAAAGTAAATGAAATTACTCCTAAAATGATTATAAGAAGAGTTTCTGATTATTATGGATTAACTCCTACTCAAATTATTTCTAAAACAAGAACTAAAAATATTGCTGTTCCTCGTCATATAGCTATGTATTTAACTAGAAAAATTTTGGATTTACCTTTTTCAAAAATCGGTGCAGAATTTGGAAATAGAGATCACTCTACAATTATGAATGCTTGTGAAAGAGTTGAACAACAAATTAAAGAAAATTCATTATTTAAAAAGGCTGTATTTGATATTGAACAGTCTATAAAGAATTAGTTATACACTTTTAATCAACTAAAAAAAATGATAAAATATTACTATATTATAAGGGTTTTTAATACTTATTCACTTATCCACAGTGCTAATAATAATTATCTTATAAATACATATATATAAAAGGAGATTACCATGCATTTCAAAATCGCTAGAAAAAATTTAAGTACTCATTTAGCAATTGTTTCAAAATCTGTTGCTATTAAATCACCTACACCATCTTTATCAGGAATAAAAATGGATGTAAAAGAGGACGCTATTGTATTAACTTCATCGAATAGTGAAATTTCAACACAATCTACTATTCATATGAATGATGAGGAGACAGATTTATTAGTTTTAAAAAAAGGAACAGTTTTAATTGATAGTGAATATATCAATAAAGTCGTTTCTTCTATTGATTCTAAATATATTGAATTTGAAGTTATAGATGGTTCTTTAATTAAAATTAATGGAGACCATGCAGAATTTAAAATAAATGGTATGCGTAGTGAAGATTTTCCTACAATTGATTTTAATGAACTTTCTAAAGTTTTCTATTTAAATTCACATACACTTGATGAAATTATTGATGAAACTGCCTTCGCTGCAAGTGAAGAAAGAACTCGTCCTTCATTAACTGGTGTTAATTTTAAATGTAGTTTTTCTACTTTAAAATGTGTTGCAAGTGATAGTTATCGTCTTGCTCAAAAATCTGTTTCTTTGATGGATGAATTATCTTTTAATATCACGATTCCTGCAAGTCATCTAAAAAAGATTCAAGGAATTGCGAAAGCTGATCAAATACGTATTTCTTTATCAGAAAAAAATGTGTTATTTGTAATTGATAATCATTTAATTAAAATTAATTTAATAGATGATGCTTTTCCAGATACAGATCGTCTAGTCCCTAATGAATACATCAATGTTTTAGAAATAGAAGCATCTGAATTATTAAAAATTATTGAAAGAGCATCTTTTATTGCTAATGATAAAATGAGTATTATTAAATTAAACGCAAATCATGAAGAAGTAATTATTCAATCTAATAGTCAAGAAATAGGATCCTATACTGACACGCTGAATACGATTTCTTTTGATGGAGATCCACTTGAAATTTCATTTAGTGGTGCATATTTAAAAGACGCATTAAAAGTATTTAGAAATACTTCTTGTAAAATTTCATTCAGCGGTGCTTTGAAGCCATTTGTTATTACATCAAATACGAATGAAACAGTTCTTCAATTATTAGTTCCTGTTCGTACTTATATTTAAAATATTGCTCTAATTTTTGAAATTAGAGTTTTTTTTTATTTATAAAGGTAGACCTTATATTAAAGTTAAGCTTTAAATATTATGAGTTTTGACACTTTTATGATATAATAATGTATGGAAAGAGGGCTGTTTTAATGAAAATTAATAAAAAATTCATTACGTTAAGTCAATTGCTCAAAATGGAAGATTATGTTTCCAGTGGTGGTATGGTAAAACATGTTATAAATGATTTTGATATCACTGTTAATGGTGAAGATGAACATCGTCGAGGGAAGAAATTATACCCTGGTGATTTAATCATAATTAACGGAAATAAAATCATGATAGAAAAAGAATGATTGTAAAAAAAATTAGATTAGCTCATTTTCGAAATTATAAAGAATTGACATTAGAATTTGATGAACAATTAAATATTATTATTGGAAAAAATGCACAAGGAAAAACAAATTTATTAGAAAGCCTTGTTTTATTATCAACAACACGATCGCATCGTTTAAAAAATGATCAAGATATGATCGAACATCATGAAGAATTTAGTGTTATTGAATGTATTGTTCAATCTACATTTAATAAGCATTTAAAAATTGTTTTAAATTCAAAAGGAAAAATTTTATATAATGCTAATAATAAAATAGCTAGAAGTAGTGATTTTATTGGTTTATTAAATGCGGTTATTTTTTCACCTAATGATTTAGAAATATTTGTTGCTTCTCCAAAAATAAGAAGAAGATTAATTGATTTAGAAATTGGAAAATTATCAATTTCTTATATGAACGCTTTAAATCAATATTATAAATTGATGAAAAATAGAAATAGTTTATTAAAAAAAGGAATTAGTGATATAACTCATTATGAAGTAATAGAAAATCAGATGATTATTCATCAAAAGAAAATTATTGGCTATCGTCATGAATTTATTCAACAGTTAAATCAATATTTAAAATATTATTTTAATTTATTAAGTGAAAAAGAGGATCAATTAGAAATGAATTATCTTTGTTGTTTAGATGATTTAAATAATATTGAAGTACAAATGAAAGAAAAATATAGTAAATATCAAAGGCAGGATTTAATGATGAAGTCTACTGTATTTGGAATTCATCGTGAAGATATTGAATTTAAATTGAATGGACATCTTGTTCATGAGTATGCAAGTCAGGGACAGCGAAGAATGATTGTATTAGCCTTAAAACTTGCATTGGTTAAATATATACAAGATATGAAAAAAGATAGCCCTATTCTACTTTTAGACGATGTTTTAAGTGAATTAGATTTAGAACATCAACAATTATTATTTAAAATTATTCCAAAAAACACACAAACGATTATTACAACGACATTTATTGATCCAAGAATTAAACTTGGACCACATTGTCTTATTAAAATAGATTCAGGAAAAATGATAAAGGAGAGCATATGACAACAAAAGTAGATCATTCTTATACAGCTGATGATATACAGGTCTTAGAAGGTCTTGAGGCAGTTAGAAAAAGACCTGGGATGTATATTGGTTCAACTGGAGAAAAAGGATTACATCATTTAGTTTGGGAAATTGTTGATAATTCAGTGGATGAAGCATTGGCAGGTTTTGCATCGAAAATTACAATTACTGTTGATAAAGATAACATTGTAAGTGTATCAGATGATGGTAGAGGTATGCCTGTTGGTATCCATGAAAAAACAGGTATTTCTACTGTAGAGACTATTTTTACTGTTTTACATGCAGGCGGTAAATTTGGTGGTGGAGCATATAAAGTTTCAGGTGGGCTTCATGGAGTAGGCGCAAGTGTTGTAAACGCACTAAGTGAATGGCTTGAAGTTTTTGTGTGGCGTAATGCCAGCAAATACTATATGCGATTTGAACGTGGCGGAAACCGTGTTGAAGAATTAAAAATCATAGAAAAATGTTCAGAAGAAATTCATGGTTCTATGGTTAGATTTAAAGCAGATTCTGAAATATTTAAAGAAACTTTAGTCTATAGTCATGATGTTTTAAGAGATCGTTTTAGACAAATGGCCTTTTTAAATAAAGGAATTCGTATTGATTTTATTGATGAAAGATTTGAAACAGTGAAAAAATATGAATTTTATTATGAAGGTGGATTAAAAGAATATATTAAATATTTAAATAAAAATAAAGATGTTATTCATGATGAAATTATCTATGTTGAAGGTAAAGAAGATGACATCATGATAGAAATAGCAATGCAATATAATGAAGGATATATTCCTAATATTTATTCTTTTTGTAATAATATAAGAACTCATGAGGGTGGTACTCATGAAGATGGTTTTAAATTAGCTTTAAATCGTATTATTAATCAATATGCAAAAGAAAATAATTTTCTAAAAAAAGATGATGAAGCCTTACAAGGAGATGATGTAAGAGAAGGTTTAACTGCAATTATTTCAGTTAAACATCCAGATCCTCAGTATGAGGGACAAACAAAAGGTAAATTAGGTAGTCCTGAAGTAAGAAAAGTAGTAAGTGGATTATTTGCAGAACAATTCCAACGTTTTTTATTAGAAAATCCAACAGATGCTAAGATTATTATAGAAAAAGCATTAATTGCAGCCAAAGCACGTAGCGCTGCTAAAAAAGCAAGAGAATTAACCCGTAGAAAATCAGCTTTAGAAATTAGTAGTTTACCAGGTAAATTAGCTGATTGTTCAAGTAAAGATGCTTCAATTTCAGAGATATATATAGTCGAAGGAGATTCTGCCGGAGGTAGTGCAAAACAGGGGAGAGATTCTAAATTTCAAGCTATTTTGCCTTTAAGAGGAAAAATATTAAATGTTGAAAAAGCGCGTTTACATCGTATCTTTGAAAATGCGGAAATTCGATCAATGATTACAGCATTTGGATGTGGAGTAGCTGAAGAAATAGATACTTCTAAATTAAGATATCATAAAATTGTCATCATGACCGATGCCGATGTTGATGGTGCACATATTTGTACCTTATTATTAACATTCTTCTATCGCTATTTACGTAAAGTAGTAGAAGAAGGCTATGTTTATATTGCCTTGCCTCCACTTTATAAAGTACAAAGAGGAAATGCCGTACGTTATGCTTATAATGATGATGAATTAACAGCATACAAACAAGAACTAGGGGATCGTATCAATGTTCAACGATACAAAGGATTGGGAGAAATGAATCCTGAGCAATTATGGGAAACAACCATGGATCCAAGTATTAGAACATTAAAACGTGTTACTATTGAAGATGCTATGGATGCTGATTCAGTATTTGAAATGTTAATGGGGGATGAAGTAGAACCACGTAAAAATTATATTATTGAAAATGCACAGTTTGTAGAAAACTTAGATATTTAGGAGGTCTAGATGGAAGAACAATTCAATCATGGAAATATTATTCCTGTTAATATTTCAAAAGAAATGAGAACAAGCTTTTTAGACTATTCAATGTCTGTTATAGTACAACGTGCTTTACCTGATGTACGTGATGGTTTAAAACCTGTACATCGTCGTATTTTGTTTGCAATGAATGATTTAGGAATCGTTGCAGATAAACCACATAAGAAATCAGCACGTATTGTAGGGGATGTTATAGGTAAATATCATCCACATGGTGATAGTGCTGTATATGCTGCTATGGTAAGGATGGCACAAGACTTTAACTATCGTTATCCATTGGTAGATGGACACGGTAACTTTGGTTCAATTGATGGAGATGCGGCAGCTGCAATGCGTTATACTGAAGCACGTATGTCTAAGATATCTATGGAAATATTAAAAGATATTCATAAAAATACGATTGATTGGGCAGATAATTATGATGGGGAAGAAAAAGAACCTGTTGTATTACCTTCAAAATTTCCAAATTTATTAGTAAATGGATCTACGGGAATTGCGGTAGGGATGGCAACTAATATTCCACCACATAACTTAGGAGAAACTATTGATGCTACTATCGCAATTATGGAAAATCCTGAAATTACTGTCTTAGAGTTAATGGAAAACTACATCCAAGGACCAGACTTTCCTACAGGTGGTTATATATTAGGTAGAGTAGGGATTAAACAAGCGTATGAAACAGGTAGAGGTTCTATTGTCGTTCGCTCTAAATTAAGAACAGAAACATTATCTAATGGAAAAACAAGAATTATTATTTATGAAATTCCATATCAAGTAAATAAAGCCAATTTAGTAGAAAAAATTGCTGACTTAGTAAGAGATAAATTAATTGAAGGAATTACAGATTTGACAGATGAATCAAATCGTAATGGAATCAGAATTGTTCTTGAAATAAAAAAAGATGTTCAAGTTGATGTTATTTTAAATCAGTTATATCGAATGACAGCATTACAAACATCATTTGGTGTGAATACGATTGTTCTTGTAAATAATAAACCAATGCAATTAGGTATTAAAGATGTGTTGTCTTATTATATTAAGCATCAAGAAGAAGTTGTAAAAAGAAGAACACAATTTGATTTGAAGAAAGCGTTAGATCGAGCACATATTTTAGAAGGATTAAGAATTGCTATACATAATATTGATGAAATATTACATATTATAAGACAGTCTAAAGATGTTAATTTGGCACAAATCCAGTTAATAGAAAAATTCGAACTAACAGAAATTCAAGCTAAGGCTATCTTAGATATGCAATTCAAGCGCTTAACAGGTCTTGAAATTGATAAGATAGAAGATGAATATAACGACTTACAAGTAGTCATTGCCGACTTACAAGATATTCTAGTGAACCATCATCGAGTAGTTGCAATTATTAAAGAAGAATTATTAATCATTAAAGAAAAATTTAGTGATGATCGCAGAAGTGAAATTATAGAGGGTGAATTAGATGTTCAAGATGAAGATCTAATACCAGTTGAAGATATTATGATTTCGATGACTATACAAGGATATATTAAACGTATTCCTATTGATACCTATAAACTTCAAAACAGAGGAGGTCGTGGTGTTAAAGGAATGAGTGTAAATGATGAAGATATTATTGAACAGTGTTTACATATGTCTACTCATGATTATTTGATGTTGTTTACGAATAAAGGGCGCGTTTATCGTATCAAAGGATATCAAATTCCTGTAAGTTCAAGACAAGCGAAGGGATTACCTGTAGTAAATCTTTTAAATCTTGATAAAGAGGAAAAAATCAAAACATTGGTAAGTGTTAAAAGAGATGATGAAAATAGTCAGTATTTATTCTTTGTCACTAAAAAGGGACTTGTAAAAAGAACACCAGTTAAAGAATTTGAAAGTATTCGTCAAACTGGAAAGATTGCAATTACATTAAAAGAAGATGATGAATTGACTCAAGTTAAATTAACTACTGGACAAGAACATATTATTATTGCTAATTCTAATGGAAAAGCTGTTAGATTTGATGAAGATGATATTCGTCCATCTGGAAGAACTGCATCAGGAGTTAAGGGAATGAATGTAGATGATGGAATTGTTATTGGCATGTCTACATCTGCTGAAGGTGAATATATATTAGTTGTATCTGAGAAAGGATATGGTAAAAAGTCAAAGTTAGAAGAATATAGACAAACATCACGTGGTGCTAAAGGTGTTAAAACCATTAATATCACAGATAAAAATGGTGCATTAGTTTCATTAAGAGCAGTTAATGGTGATGAGGATTGTATGATAATGACTGATGATGGTGTAGTAATTAGAATTAGTTTAGCGAATGTTTCAACATTAGGACGTTTGACTCAAGGAGTTAAATTGATAAAACCTGCAGAAGGAACGATTGTATCAACTGTTGCTATCGTTGATAAGGTAGAAGAGTTACTTGAAGAAGAAAACGAATAAAAAAATAGGAGATAAAAATCTCTTATTTTTTTTATAATATTTATTTTATGATATAATTAAAAAAAGGGGGATAAGTTATGTTGTGTCCAAAATGTCAGTTAGAGATAAGAAATGATAATAAATATCTCTTATTTAAACATTCAGAAAAGGTTTTTTGTGTACATTGTGGAGCATATTTGCAGGAAGTACTAATACAAAAGCCAGTAACAATTATCACTAAGATTATTTTTACCATTTTCAGTATAGTATTTCCTATTATATTGATAGAGAAAATAGAGATATATAATCCAGATGGACTAGAAAGATTAATAGTTGTTATTCTATCTCAAGCTTTATTAGTTAATCTTGTAAATTATTTAGTCGATAAGTTATTCAGTTATTATGGATATTTTAAGGCGGAAGAAGTAGAAATATAGGAATCACTCTTGCTCGGTTTTCTGTAGGAATCACTTGAACTCTTTTTAAAACCATATATAATAATAGTACAGGTAGGTAAAGAAATGGCAAAAGAAAAAAGAAAATTAAAAAAAACAGTAACTAAATTAATCGCATTATGCTTCTTTGCAGGATCTGGCTGGTTAATTTATCAAGTATATTTAGAAGTTATGACAACGATTGCGTTGAAAGAAGAAAAAGTTTTAGTAGAAGAAGAATTAGCAATTATAGAGAAAGAAAATGAATCATTAATTTCACAAAAAACAAAATTAGAAGATGAAGATTATGTGCAATCCTATGCTAGAGGAAATTATTTATTTTCTAAAGAGGGAGAGCAAATATATTATTTGCCTGGTTCTAAAGAAGAATAGGTTGTTCAATTTCAATGATATCAATAAAGGTCGGTATATACTGACCTTTTGTTATTTCTTGTATTTCAATTAATAATTCAGGGTGGTTCGTAATGAATTGAAAAGAAACTATTTCATCGTAGTCTTTATGTAAAATCGTAGTATCTTTTAATAAATATTCTAATTTATCAATATATTCATAACCAAAAGTTAATTCATATAAATTCATTTTTGTTGGAAGCACTTTGCTACTTACGCTTAATGCTTCATTTACGCTTTTCCCATAAGCACGAATTAGACCTCCTGCTCCCAGTTTAATTCCTCCAAAATATCGTACAACAACAGCACAGATATCTTCCATATCATTTTTTAGTAAGATATCTAACATAGGTTTACCTGCTGTTTTAGATGGTTCTCCATCATCATTTGTACGTTGTGTCATATTTTGATTACATATAAAAGCAGTGCAATGATGGTTTGCTTCGGGGTGTAATTTTTTTACGGATGCAATGTACTCTCTTGCTTCTTCTTCGTTAAAACAACGATTTAAATAAGTAATAAAACGTGATCTATCTATTTCTATTGTGTGAATAACTTCTTTTTCTATACGCATATATACCTCTTTTTTATTATATCAAAAAAAGAACACCTAAGTGTTCTAATATTTTGGTTTAATTTCTCCGCTTATTACTTTTTCTTGAATAGTTTTAACTACTTCAATATCAATTATTTCATTAAATAATTGGATAAGTTCTGGTCTTTTTTTGTCAACCACAAGGGTTGCTGATGTAACATTCTTAGGAGAAGAAGTAGGTACTGTGTACATTTGCATGAGGGCATCATTGATTTCGTCTTTATTCCAAATGGTTACTTCAACGTCTTTTCTTTTTAATGCTGGAAGAATTTCATCGTAATTCATTACAACAAATTCAACATTTTTACCTTCACACACCTCTTCTGCACGACGGACTTGTTCAATTGCGTCTTGTGCAATTCCAACTCTCATACCATCTTCTATTTTTGTGTACTCAGGTTGGCTAAAGATTAAAAGATGTCCGCTTAAATAAGTTTTTTCACCAAAATCGATAACAATCTCTATTTCTTGCCCACGTTCAATTGCTTCTAATGCTGAACTTTTACCAATAATGATAAAATCATAATATCCTTCAAGTAATGCATCAATTCTAGATAAGGCTTCTCGCATATATGCCATATTTACTGGAATATCGTATTTGTTATGCAAACTTGTTATGATCCCGGTTGCTAAGCCTTCATATGTTTTAGAGTAAGGCAAAGACATAGCGCCTAATAATGTACGGATATCTGCCATTTGTACAAGCTTTTTTGTATCTTTGTTTACTAGAAAAGTACCCATGTGGCCACGGGGTGTAATTTCTATTACACGATCATCTTGTAAAATTTTAAGAGAGTTTTGTATGGTTCCTCTTGCAACCCCTATTTTTTTTGATAATATTTCAAAAGTTGGGACCCTAGAACCAATATCCATTTGCATAAATAGCTTGGATAAATATATTATGGTAGAAGCGTTTTTATTAAATAATTGATAATTTGTTTTTGTCATACTCACACCTCTTTTCTTGTATATGATAGGTTTTGATTTTTAACAGAGGGAATATTTTTCTAAAAATAAAGCAATTCCATCGTTATTATTGGTATCTGTGATTTCGAAAGCCGCTTTTTTAACGTTTTCCATGGCATTTCCCATAGCAACTGGATATTTGACAGCATTGAACATTGTCAAATCATTTTCTCCGTCTCCAAACACAACAATTTCGTCTTTATGGATGCCTAAGCGATCAGCTAATTTTAAAATGGTGCTGCCTTTGTTGATTCCCAATGGTGAACATTCAACCCATTGGTGAGAGGTTCGCACAAAATGATATTTATGGCCTAAATTTTCTAACAACCATTCATAAGGTTCCACTAATTTTTCTGGTGTATGTGCTAAACAAATCTTGTTTACAGCTCTATCGATTTCCTCAGTTGATTGAATATCATAAATATATTGATATCCTTTTCTTTGATCAACAATCATTGAGAAGGTACCAGCTGTCCATGGAACATCATCTTCGATGCTGTTTTCTTCTCTAAATGCTTTTTTTATTACTCGTAAAGAGTTTGGAATATAATCAAAAATGGTATCATCTAAAACAGCCATTGCCTCAATTTCATAAGGTTTTACAGCAGCGAAAATCTCTTTTATTTCATCTATTTGTAATTGTTGAATGACTTCATGTTTCATTGTACTAGTCTGTGTAATTGCTGCTCCATTAACACCAATAAAATAACCGTCATAGTTTGGCATACTCAATTCTTCACCATAAGCCAGTAATGTTCTATAGCTTCTTCCTGATGCTAGAACTAATCGTATTCCTTTTTGCTGAGCTTTTAGTAAAGCCTTCTTTGTTCTATCTGAAATTTGGTGATCACTGTTTAATAAAGTACCATCCATATCCATGACAATCATTTTGATATTCATTTATAATTTTCCCTCTTTTTCTAACTTTTCTAAATATTTTGCTACTCCATCTTCGCTAACTTTTCCACATATGTCAGTAGCAAACTCTTTTAATTCCTCTTTTGCGTTTTCTACGGCAATCGCATATTTCGCTTCTATAAACATGGATATGTCATTGACATTATCTCCAAAAACCATAATTTCATCACTGTTTATTCCCATTACTTTTGCAACATCTTTTAATCCAGTTCCTTTATTAATACCTCTTGGCTTGATGTGTCCATGTCTTAGAAAGGGAACAACTTCAATATTTTCATTATGTGGTATATTAATGTATTTGAACTGATTATAATGAAAATCCATATTATAGACAAAATCTAAGAAATCCCTTCCTTTTTCATATGGTTTTACTTGAAATCCATTTGTAAAAATATGTTGAAAGTGATGTTTTTTATCCTCTGGTATTTCATGACTGTAATAAAATATTCCATCTTCATGACTATAGGCACAAAGAATGTCATTTTTTTCAAAAAATTCAAGGCTTTTTTCAATGTCTTTGTAGCTTATGAGGTGTTTTTTTACAAGCGTGTTTCCTTTAAAAATCAAACTACCGGTGGATACAACTAGTGCATCAAAATGGTCGTAAAATCCTTCTTCCATATTTTTCATTTCATCAAGAGAGCGGCTTGTAATTACAATTGAATATATTCCTTTTTCTCGTAATTTTTTCAGAATCTTTTTGAGCCTATCTCCTAGTAAAATTTTATTTCTTACGATAATCGTGCCATCTAAGTCAAAAGCGCATGCTCGTATCATTTATTCTATCCCCTTTATAATTGAATTAAAGCTGTGTTTGTCCGCCTTTGTAAACATCAACTACATCATAGTCTCTATTTAAAATAACTAAATCGGCATCATATCCTGCCATAATTTTTCCTTTGCGATCATCAATGTGAATATATCTTGCAGGGTTGATGGTTACCATATTAATCGCATATTCTACTGGAATTAATACTTTTTCAATTAAAAATTGCAACCCTTTGTTGAACTTCATAGTACCACCTGCTAAAGTTGTTGTTCCTGCTAGATAAGCAGATCCATTTTCTGCTACTTCAAGTTCTGCTCCTCCTAAGAAATATTTTCCAGGTTCGCATCCTTTAACACAAAGAGCGTCATCAATCATCATGCAATAATCTTTTCCTTTACTCATAACAAGTGCATAAATTGCTGGCCATACAACATGATTTCCATCACAAATAATTTCTGCGAAAGTGTCTTTTAATCTCATTGCAGCACCAACTAATGCAGGCTCACGATGGTGTAATCCATTCATTCCATTATATACATGAGTCATTCCGGTTGCTCCATTTGCTACCGCAAGACAAGCTTCATCAAATGTTGATGCAGAATGCCCGATTGATACAGAAACATTATTTTGAGATGCGTATTTTGTTAATGCGAAATCTTTATCTGTTTCACATGACATAGTAATTATTTTAATTAATCCATTGGCTTTTTCTTGATACATTTTGAATTGTTCTACACTTGGTGCTAAGATAAATTGTTCTGGTTGAGCACCTTTATTTTTAACATTTAAATAAGGTCCTTCAAAATGTATACCTACAATTTGCGATCCTTCATATCCTTTTTTTACAACATTTGCGACATTTTCTACAGCCTTTGATAAGACTTCTTCACTTTGTGTAACTGTAGTTGGACAAAAACTTGTAACGCCTTCTTTCACAAGCCCTTTAGCCCATAATTTTAAACCATCTTCAGTAGCATCATTGGTATCAAAACCAAAACCACCATGGCAATGAACATCAATCATTCCTGGAATAATACGATGTTCTTGATAATCTTTATCAACGGGTTTGCTTTGATATGGATGAACTGATAGAATTTTTCCTTCTTCCATTTCAAGTTGAGCAGGAACAAATAGTCCTGAAATCCAAACATTTTTACTTTGTATAATCATATGTGTTTCTCCTTTTTCTTTAATTATACAATTTATTGTATAATGGTTCAAATTTTTTATTAGCATGTTATAATAGTTTTATGAAAAAGAGGGGTTTATGGAAAAAATAATTGTAGAAGTTTGTTGTGGGTCGGTAGATGATTGTATTGTTGCTCAAGAATGTCACGCTGATCGAATTGAATTAAATCATGCATTAGAAATGGGGGGGATGTCTGTCTCGCCCGCAACATTAAGAAGAGCAAAGGCAAAAGTTAGTTTACCTATCTGTTGTATGGTTAGACCAAGAGGGGTAGGATTTTGTTATAGTGAAGATACTTTTGAAGTGATGAAAGAGGAAGCAAGAGATTTACTTGAGGCAGGAGCAGACGGTATTGTTTTTGGTTTTTTACACGAAGATGGTTCCATTGATATTGAACGTACGAAAGCCATGGTAGAAATAATCCATCCAAAAGAAGCTGTTTTCCACAAGGCGTTTGATGCTACTGAAAATTTAGAGGAGTCATTAAAAATTCTTATCGATTGTAAAATTGACCGTGTTCTCACAAGTGGAGGAGCTGTTTATCCAGATATAAAAGAAGGTTGTATTAGATTAGCTAAACTTCACGAGAAATATGGCGATATAATTCAATTATTACCAGGAGGAGGAGTTCGTGAGCATAATGTATTGGATATTTTAGAAACAACGAATATTAAACAAATACATATGACAGCTAAGCATTTAAAACTTGATCCTTCAACTTTATGTTTTAATCAAAATAGTAAAAATCCAAGTGATCATAGCTTTGTAGCTACAGAACAGAAACAGTTATGTGCCATATTAGATATCATCAGAAATTATGAATCAAAATAAAAAGTGGAGAAATCCACTTTTACTTTGTTATTTTTTGAAACTCTACAGTATATCCATTTGGATCTTTCATAAAGAAAGAGTATACATTAAATTTGGGATGTTGACTAGGGGGACTTGTTATCTCTACATTACAAGACTGCATTTTTTGATGCATTAAATCAACTTCCTCTTTATTATTTAAATTAAATGAAATACATGTCTTAGTGGCTAGTGTAGGGTCATCATATTGGCAAAATCCAATATATCCGTAACCACTATCTAGTATTTTACACATGCCTTGATCTTCATATAAGGTTAGTCCAATAATTTTTGTATAAAATGTATATGTTTCTTCAATATTTGTACATGGATAAAAAACAACCATCGATTCCATAGAACACCTCTTTCTATTTCTATATATAGTTTAACATAAAATGAAAAAAGGCTTTCGCCTTTTTCGTTTAGAAATGTTTTACTCTACCATCATATTTTTTGTAAATAGAATCATTATCGAATCCATCTACATTTTGTGATTGGAATACTGGAGGTGTTACACCTTCAGCAACACATAATTTCATTGCTTCTGAAACGATTGTATTTAATAGTAGCATACTCGATACAGAAGAACCAGGGCCTGTAAGAATGCCATCGATATTTAATAATGCATCCCCTGCAGGGACACAGTTATCTAAAATGCAGTCAGCAAATTCGTATAATTTTTTTCCACTTGGATGACGACTAGTTGTAGCTTGTGATTGTTCTAGGTTTGTTAACGCAATAGTATATACACCTTCTTTTTGACAACGCATTGCCATTTCAATCGGAACAGCATTTCTTCCAGAGTTACTAGAGATAATCATAATATCGCCTTTTTCAATTTTGTACGAATCAAAGATTACATCAGCAAGGCCAGGTAATTTTTCTGCTGCACCACTTCTTTGCGCACCAAAAGCAGTTAATGAATCTGGATCTAGTAATGCATTTACATTTCCTAATCCTCCAGCTCTTGCAAATAATTCAATACCAATCATATGAGAATGACCTGTACCAAATGTGTGGATAACTCTATCTTCTTTAATATTGTCAGCAAAAACACGAGAAAGTTCTTTAATCTTGTCTTCATTTACATCATGTGCTTTTTGGATTAGTTCTTCAACTTTGTTCAAATATTCAAAATTATACATATTTTCTCCTTTAAACGCGTGCAGCGTATTTTTCTATTAATGTTTGGTTATATTCTTTGTTTTCTTCTGTTTCAGCACGATAAACAGGAGCTTCAATTCCTTGTTCATCTAGTAATCTGCAAATTTCAACAGCAATTCCTTGGGCAATAAATGCTCCAGTAATGGATGATACAGAACAAATTTTTTCAGGGCCACCAGTTTCGATTAATGCATCCCCTTTAGGACCACAGTTATCAATAACAACATCTCCTAATTCATATAGTTTTTTACCACTTGGATGTCTTGAGTTTTCTGAACTTGTATGTTGCCAGCTTGTCACAACAACAACTTTATGACCTCTTTGTTTTGCTGTAATTGCCATATCGATTACAACACCATTGATTCCAGAGTTAGAAATAATGATGAAGGCATCATTTTTATCCATTGGATAGAGATCATATAGTTGATCAGCAATCCCAGGTCTTCTTTCAAAAATATTATCTGGATTTTTAAAGTCTGCTAATGTTGTTTTTCCTTTTGTCACAAAATCATCTAAACGAATTGTGTGAATAGGTGCAAGACTTCCTACTCTATTTTGAATTTCTAAACCAAAACCAACAGAGTGACCTGATCCAAAGACATGAACAACACCATTGTTAGCAATACTTTCAGCACAAATTTGTGCAGCAGCTTCGATATTTTTTACTTCTTTTTCATAAGTAACATCAATTAAATCCATTAATGTTTCATAAAATAAATCCATTGTTATATTTGTCATCATGTCCTCCTTATGAATTCCAACGACCTAGATATTGGTCAGATAAAATTCTATTATGAGCATCTGCTCCTGCTACATTTACACTTAATAAAACTGGGCATTCTTCACCTTTGTCTTTTAGATATTTGTAGGTTTCTGCTGTAATCATTTGGGCAAAGATGTTTCCTGTAATGGTTGAATTTTGAGCAAGCATTGTTTTATCATTTAACGATACCACTACATCTGGGTTTGGAGTGCAGTTATCAATTACTAAATCTGCATAATCTTTAAGCTGTTTACCTGTTGAATGAGTTGATTTTGTTTCACTTTGTGTTTTTTCTGATACAACCACTACAACTTTATGTCCTTTTTCTTTTGCCATTTTAGCAGTTTCAACGATTAGGGCTTCGCTGCCTGTTTGACTAATAAGAATGAACATGTCTGTAGGATCAATTCTATATAAATCCCAAAGTAATTGAGCATTCGCTTCGTCATGGTTAAAAGAAGGGTTTGCTAAATCTGATTCTTTTACAACGCCACGTAATACTAGATCAATCGTTCTCATTTGATGAAAAGGCATTAATCCTCCAGCACGATAGCCTAATTCCATTGAAAAAGCTAAGCCATGGTTAATTCCAAAAAGTTGGACAACACCGTCTTCTAACATGCAATCACCCATTAGTTTTGCACATTCTTTAAGGTTTTCTCTTTGACTTTCTTTTGCTTCCGCAACACCCTTTTTTGCGGTTTCAAAATATTCTTTAATTGTCGCCATTTTACTCTCCTATCTTATTTATATACTTTAATTATACAAGTTATCATATTTAAGTCAATACAATATACAGTTTTTCATATTTTGGATTTGAATTGATTCCCTTATTACAATTTAAATCGCATATGATATAATATAGTAGAAAATATACATAAGATGATTGTTGTTTTTATTTTGTTAGTTATATTATGCAAGAAAGTGGAGGATATTTATGAGTGAGTATAGTTTGAATCAAAAAAATTGGAAAAATTTAGAGCAATTTTTAAAACAAGGCGTTATATCGAAAGGATTCCCAGGAGCGAACTTTGCATTAATTTTTCCTAATGAAACTCATTTTTTATCTGTAGGGAATAAACAGATAATTCCTGCAGTTGAAAAAAATAAATTAGATACCATTTGGGATATTGCTTCATTATCAAAAGTAGTAGTCACAACATCATGTATTTTAAGACTAGTAGAGGATGGTCGAATCTCTTTAAACACCAAAATATCTGAAATTCTGACTTGGTTTCCTTTAAAAGAGGTAAGTGTTAAACATTGTTTAAATCATAGCTCAGGAATTAATTCTGATATAGTTGGATATAAACAAATGTCATATGATGAAATGATGGAATCTCTTAAGACATTGGTGTATCATCATGAAATTGATACAAAAGTATTTTATTCAGATGTAAATTTTATTTTATTGGGATTATTAATTGATCAAATAACAGAATCTTTAGAAACATATGCTCATGAAAATATCTTTAATCCATTAGATATGAAAGATACAGGATATAATTTGAAATCATTTCCTATAAAAAGATTTGCAGCCTATGAAAATACAGCTGAAAGAGGTGTTGTTCGTGGAGTAGTTCATGATGGCAAAGCCTATAAGATGGGTGGTGTATCAGGTCATGCGGGTGTTTTTTCTACCATTCAAGATTTAAGTCATTTTGTTACAATGGTTCTTAACAATGGAGTATACAATGGAAAACAAGTGCTTCATCCATGTTCAATAGAATTATTAAAGAAAGGCACAACGGCTAACTTAAATGAGAAAAGATCTGTAGGATGGGTTATTTCTGATGATAATTATGCTTTAGGTGATTATTATAGTGAGCATACTTTATTTCACACAGGATTTAGCGGCGGAAGTATGCTAATAGATTGTGATAAAGGAGTCGGATTTATATGTTTGACTAATAGAGTTCATCCATCACGTGATAATAAAGCCATCTTAACATTAAGAAATAAAATTCATAATTTAGCTTATCAGTGTATTGAATAAATAAATAAAGGAAGAACAGTTAATTTGCAAATAACGAATTCTTCCTTTTAATTTATTTATTTTTTTTGATTTCCTAAACAATAAACAGCTTTTACACTATAGTCATCGTTTAATATAGTAAAATCGGCATCTTTTCCAACCTCAATGACACCTTTAGAATCAATACCAAGCATTGTAACAGGATTTTTTGTAACTGCATTATAGGCAGTAATTTCATCGATTCCCATGAGTTCTATTGCACGATAAAGCATTTGATTTATCTTACAACTACCTCCAGCTAAGGTATGATCTTCAAGCTCTATCCGACCGTCTTCGCGAATGTAACAAGCGTTGTTTGCTCGGTGTCCTTGGGCATATTTTCCAGCTGGAAGCCCCTTAAGCGCTGAAGAATCACTTACAAAAATAACTTTATCTTTTCCTTTTGAGCGAGTAAGTATTTTACACATTGCTGGGTGAACATGGATTCCATCTGCTATGAGTTCAGCATAAGTATTATCTAAAGTCAGTGCGACAGCAACTGCTCCGGGGGTGCGATGATGCAATGTTGGCATTGCATTAAAGGTATGTGTGAAATCATTTGCACCATTTTCTACAGCTAATACAGTTTGCTCATAAGAGGCATTTGTATGACCTAGTGCAACCTTTATACCTTGGCTAACACAATACTTAATTAAATCATTGTTGTCATCCATTTCAGGCGCAATACAGACAAGTTTAATTTGATTTTGAGCAATCGATTGCCATTTTTTAAATTCCTCTATATTTGGTTTGCGCAGTAAATAGGGATTATGTGCACCACGTTTTACAAAACTAATGAGAGGACCTTCTACATGGATTCCAAGCACTTGTGCACCTGATGATTCACTTTTCATTGATTCACTAGCTATTTTAAATGAATTCAACAAGTCTTGCTCATCAGCAGTGGATGTAGATACTAAAAAGCTTGTAACGCCTTCATCTATAAGGACTTCTTGCCATTCTTTTAATCCTTCTTCAGTTAGTCTATTAGCTTCTACACCATGATTTCCATGAGTGTGTATATCGACAAATCCAGGAAATACTTTGTTTCCTGTGTAAAGCAAATCCGAACTTTCATCTTTTCCTTCAATTATATTGATTATTTTACCATTGTCGAATTCTATTGTTGCTGAAACGAATTGTTCGTTTATATAAACTTTATCACTATATAGTTTCATAAACCCTCCTTTATTTACAGTATATCATAATAATTTATGTAATTTTTCAAATAAAAAAGATGATTTTCTCTATGAATTATAGATAGTTCATCTTTTGCTTTTTAATTGTCGTTATCTTTCTTTTTCTTAAAACGATCAAACCCTTTAAAGCCTCTAAAAACAAGTTTTTTCTTTTTGTTTTCTTCTTCTTTTATGACATAAGTCTCTTTTTCACGAATAAGTTTGTATAACACCTTATAAACTTTATTTGCTTGGAAGGTATCCTTGTAAATAACGTCGAATTCTCC
This sequence comes from Erysipelotrichaceae bacterium, assembly GCA_044432885.1. Lineage (GTDB taxonomy): Bacteria > Bacillota_I > Bacilli_A > Erysipelotrichales > Erysipelotrichaceae > CAYJNO01. Next base: position 20,468 of record JAWXUG010000005.1, read on the forward strand.
AAATTTAAGCATTAGTGCATCTGTAGTTTTTTCGCTATTTTTACAGTTCCATTCAACGATATCATCAAACATAACTTTCTTTGCTAATGAGACATCAGCTGTATCATATAGGATAAGATATGTTTCATAGATATCCATTGTTTTATAATCTTTTAATGCAAAGTGTACAAACAAAGAAATCAGTATGAAAAATGCCCCTAACATCATAGCTATTGTGAATCCTGTTATTATAAGTAGAATTCCTACTATTAAACAAATATAGCTTGCATATAATGGTTTAAACCCTATTTCTGCTACAAGGGGTTCATCAATCTCAATTTCATTAACTGGTTGGTATTCCTCATCAATAATCGTCATTTTAGAACCTTCTTTCTTATTTATAAAAGGGATATTTCTATCCCTTCATTATTATAATTTAGCGTCTGCTAATGCTTTTAAGAAATCTGATCTTTCTAGAGTTGGAAGTTGTTGATTAAATAAGTTTCCACCTCTTAATTCAGCGATTTCTCTGTAATGAACAGCATCTTCTTTAGTTGCAGCAATTGTTAATGTTACCATAGTGTATTCAGTTCCAGCGATTGGCGCTGCATTTCCTACGTTAACATCGTTAATTTCAACACCTGATTTCATAACCGCAAGTGCATCTGTAGGGAATTTGCAGATAACAAATAATGTTTCATCTGCATGTTCTTTTGCATATGCAATAGTTTCTTCAACTGTGAAAATTAATACTTTTGATCCACGAGCAGCCAATGGTAATGCCATTTTTTGGATAGGATCAGCTGCAACTTTATCGTTACATACAATAATTGCTTCTGCTCCAATATACGCTCTCCATGTTACTGCTACTTGACCGTGGATTAAACGGTTATCAATTCTTAAATGTTTAATCATTCCTTAATTTCCTCCTAATAGTTTGTTTAAACTAACTATACCATCATGTCCTGCAGAAATCAAGTTGTTAAAATCAACATCTCCGCCCATTCTTAGGCCTAATAATTCTACAAAAATTGGTAAATTCATGCCTGTAATAACCTGAACATTTTCGCTCGCTTTATAGGCAGCTCTGTTACAAGGCGTTCCGCCTAATAAGTCAGCTAAAATTACTACACCGTCTCCGGTATCTACTTTGTTAATAGCATCGGTTAACATAACATCAAATTCTTCTGGACTGTTATGAGGTAATAAAGAAACCGTAGCTACTTGTTGTAGCCCGGTTTCTCCAAAAAACATTCCAGCTGAGTTAACCATACCATTGGCCATATCTCCATGGCTAATAAGTACGATTCCTATCATTACATTACTCCAAAGAATCCAAATACAAATGCGATAACAGTAACACCTAAAATAGCTTTAAGTGGGCTAACGCGTTTGATTTTAACAAGGTAGTAACAAAGTGCTGTTGATACGATTGGGATCAAGTAAGGGAAGATTGCATCTAAACCTGCTTGAATTTGTCCAGCAGTAGTAGAAACAACTTCACCTGCATCATTTGTTAATTCTGTTGCTAAGAAAGTTGACTTAATTGCTAGACCTGACAAGATAGATGGAACGAAACCACCGATAACTGTTAATCCTAAAACGCTTGCTGCTACTTGTAATGTGTCAAGAGCTCCAGCTCCACTAACGTCATTAATAACATTAACACCTTGTTTGTAACCATAGTTGAATAATGGCCAACGAACGATAAATGTTACTAATCCAGGAATTAAACTAACTAAAATTGATAACCAGTTTCCTTCACTTGCTAAAGAAGCAGCTAAAATTGAGAAAGTTGGAGTTAATAATGTAGCAGAAATAGTATCACCGATACCAGCTAAAGGACCCATAAGAGCAACTTTTAAGTTATCTCCCATTTCGTATTCATAGCTTTCTTCTAACGCTACGTCAGCACCCATAATTAATGCTGAAGTCCAAGGACTTGTATTGTAGAATTGCATATGTCTTTCTAATTCACGACATTGTGCTTCTTCTGTATCATATAATTCTTTGATAACTGGAGTCATTGCCCATGCATAACCTGCAGCTTGCATACGTTCATAATTCCAGCACCATTGTAATCCCCAGTTATGACGAGTACAAGCGGATTTTTTAGCTTTTTCGCTTAATTTTACATTAGTTCTTGCCATTATGCAGCACCTCCTGTTGATCTAGTAGTATATAATGCACCTGCTGCTGCACCAATGATTGCTAAACCGATTGTTCCAACACCCATGTATGCATATAATACATAACCGATAACCATAAATGGCCAGTATTTTTTCAAATCCATGTAAGACAATAATAATGCAAACCCAACTACTGGTAATGCTTTACCAACAATTGTTAATCCATCAGATACTCCAGCAAAGCTTGTTGCGAAGTTAGCGAATAATTGAATTTGATCAACAAGTAATACTCCTAAGAATACAGGAATTGCTCTTGATAAAATCCAAGGAAGTGTACCAGCTAGTGTCCACATTTCGAAAGATTTGATGTTGTTATTAGCTAATGCTTTGTCAGCTAAATGTTGGAATACTGTAGTCGAAGCACGACCTAAGATATCCATTTGAGTCATCAATAAAGATAATGTTACAGCGATTGTTAAACCAATTTCATAATCACCTGTACTTGCTGCAACAACAACCCCAAACATTGCACCTGTTACATAATCAGGAATAGTTGCCCCACCATAAGTGAAGAACCCAATGCTCATTAATTGACAAGTTGCACCGATTTGGAAACCCATTGAAACGTCTCCAACTAAGAAACCTGCTATTACACCACAGATTAATGCTGTTCTAACTCCGATCCCAGATAAATTTAGGACCATCGCTACACCAGACCATAAACCAAGGAATATAGCTACTAATAATGTATTCATATAATATAAATACCTCCTCTTTAAATAGATTATATGCTCTTATATTTAAAATGTAAACCCTTACCACACAATTTTCACACAATTTCACTTAATATTTTGTTTTTTTGTTCTTTTTTGTACAAAAAAACATATATTGAAGAAAGTGTTGGGTGAGCTTTACTTTTTTTTCATTTACTTTGCATGATAATTTTTTTATAATGAGAAAAGGAAAAGGGGAAAAATTCATGCAATTGACAATTTATCAAAAGCTTAATCAGTTATTGTTAGTATATATCTTATTAAGCGCACTGATTATAGTGGGTATAGTTTATAAAAGAGAACTCTTAGAAGGGTACATGACAAGTATAATTTTTGCTTTTTTTATAGTAAATATTCTATTTTATTTTGGCTTTAAATTTTTAGAAATTAATTTAGACAAGTATTATATTCAAAAGATGGCAATAGATAACAAATTAGCTATTGCTAATATAAAGACAGCGGAACCGTATATGATTATTAAAGATAGTTCTATGAAAAAGTATCGTTTATGGGAAATTTCTGCTGAATTAATTGACCATGATTTAAATAAAAAGGAAATTGTGTTTTATGAAAAGGGAAATCTTTATATGGAAACAATTCCTAATGGCACTATTTTTGTTACATACGACAAAAATAAACCTTTAAGAATATTCGCGGTTCCAAATAATATGATTAGTCATTGTAATGATTTTGCTCCTTATGTTGCTGAATATGAAATGAATAAGGGTATTCACATTAAATATTTAAATGTATATCATAATGCGGGGATCGTAATTGAAACTTATGCTGATACTTTAAATCAGAGCAAAATATAGACAAACTAATTTTATGAATAAAATTAAGTAAAAAAGAAGATATATTGCAAAGAATTTCAATTCTAGTGCGGCATATCCTCTTTTTTAATTTGAATATTTAAAATGTATTGTTTTTATGTTTGTTTGCATAAACTACAAGAAGAACAGAAAATAACGAGCAGAAAATTACAGATGGGGCGAGATATAAATCGCCAGGGAATATATATGAAGCCGCAACTACACATAACATGCCCAAACAACGTCCCAAAGACACATAGGTTTCTTTAGCTACAATTCTTCCAATGATGTTTTCTTTTTCTTCGTAATGTTGAATGAGATTCCCTAATACAAGTTGATAGGAATTTGAATAGAATGGAAGGGCAATTGCATTTACCACCCCATAATAGATTGCACCATATATATTTGGCAATAAAACTAACACAATTGTACTAGAGGCTATAAAAATTCCTCCTAGTGTATAACATTTATATAATGTTTCTTTTTTTAGTAGTCTAATAGAAATATAATAGGATAAAATGGTGGCTATTGCGAAAAGTGTAAGTAATTTGCTATATAAAGTGCCACTACCATCTGTTGCGTTATACACTAGTAATCCAGCTAAGCATAGGGTAAGCGAATCTCTCATTCCGTATAAGAAGCAAGAAGTCATACAATATCGCCATTTTTTATTATTCATTATTCTTAAACATTTTAAAACAGAAAAGGAATGTTTTTTTGTTTCTACACTGACTTTAGTGCTTACAACAAGCATGAGTGCATAAATAAGCAAAACTAACTTGAAGATATTTATATACCCTTGCAAATCTGAGGTGGCATAATTAATAAGCAAGGTTGCGATAATTGGAGCAAAAATATTTGCTATATTATTTAGAATGCCATTTAATCCGAAATATAAAGCGCGAGTATCTTCTGTGGTAACAATTTGAATAAGACTATTAATACTTAACCAAAAAAATCCTTCTCCTGTTCCCACAAGAGCCGCTACGATGTAAACCAAATTTGGATTAATTGAAAACTGAGTGTTAACAACTAAAATATAAATTAAAGAAAGCATTGTTACAATTACGCCTGCAATGGTTGTTTGTGTAAAATTTTTTCTTTGCGCCCATTTCCCTCCAATCGTGAAAAAGAAGGGGAAAAGACCTATTCTTAATGTTGAATATAATGCCATAACAATCAGCGATCCTGTATAAGTATAAAGATATACATTAACAAAAACGGCTGACATTGAATTTCCTAACACCCATAACGATGTGATGATACATACTAATAATTGATTTTTATCTAACTTCATAACCTTACTCCATTTATAAAGGAATAGAGCGAAATCGCTCTATTTTGTTTTTATTGAATTGCTGCTCTAATATGTCCTTTTGTTTCTTCTAATTTTGCTAAAGCGGTTTGTTCATCACAACTTAACATAATCATAATAATAGCTACTTTCACTTTTCCATGAGCTGCTTCATTCATAGCGACTGCTTCTTCTCTTGTACAACCTGTTGCTTCCATAATAATACGTTGTGCTCTGTCCACTAATTTTTCATTAGTTTGTTTAACATCAACCATAAGGTTTTGGTAAACTTTACCCATTTTAATCATTGCGCCTGTTGAAAGCATATTTAAAATCATTTTTTGAGAAGTCCCTGATTTCAATCTTGAAGATCCAGTTAAGATTTCAGGACCATTATCTGGTTCAATTGCTAAATCAGCATATTTTGACATTGCTGCATTTTTATTACATGCAATAGATACTGTTTTACATCCAAGTTCTTTTGCATATTCAAAACCACCAATTACATAAGGGGTTCTTCCGCTTGCTGCGATTCCGATTACGATATCTTTAGAAGTGCAATTGATATATTTTAAATCTGCAATGCCGTATTCAGCGTGGTCCTCTGCGCCTTCTTGAGCAACTTTTGTTGCACCAGCACCACCAGCTAAAAGAGCTGTAACAACGTCTTTATCTACACCAAAAGTTGGTGGACATTCAACAGAGTCTTGAACAGCCAATCTTCCGCTTGTTCCTGCTCCCATATAAATCATTCTTCCGCCATTAGCTAGGGCTTCAGCACACCAATCAACTGCAGTTGCGATTTCTGGTAATACTTCGTTGACTGCTTTAATAACATTATTGTCCTCTTGATTCATAATAGTGACAATCTCTAGGGAACTCTTAGTATCTAGATCCATAGTGTTAGGATTGCGTGATTCTGTTGTTAATTTTTTTAGATTAAGCATCTTTAATTCTCCTTTATTTTTCTTGATGGTTATATTATACTATGAATATACGAAAAAATAGACAAGAAAATAAAAAAAGGAGAATTTATGAAAATTGCTACTCATTCGCTTTGTATCAACTCACCATTTCCGGTAAAACAATATGGCTTCATAGATCAAACAGAAGAAATTACGGAAGTTCACGACGATCTACACGCCCGCATTGTTGCTATTGACGATGGAGAAGGGATTCATATTCACGTCTCTTGTGATTTGATAGGATTACCTTATCAGTTTCAGGAGAGTTTATATAATCGCTTAAAAAACGAAACAAACCGCTTGCTATCTTTAACAATCGGGACAACACACATTCATTTTGGTCCCACTCCACACAACGAGAAATATCTCTCTTTTCTTCAAGACGCTTTGTTTAATCAAATTAATAGTCTTGAGTACATTGGATATTCTAACTTAAAAGTTAGTTATCATTGTGAACAATTTGAAGGGGTTGGAAAATCCAGAATTTCCAATCATAAAGCGAATGTATTGCTACAATTGCTTACTATTTATAACGAGGGTAAACCTCTTGTTGTTTTTATGATTCATAATTGTCATCCTACAATTATGGCAGGGTCAACGCCGTATTTTTCTAGTGAGTATCCTGGGTTAAGTATAGAAAAACTATCACATATATTTCCAGACACTTTCTTTACTTTTATACAAGGGGCTGCTGGAGATGTAAGCACACGCTTTACAAGAGAAACTCAAACCTATGATGCGGTCGAAAGTCTTGCTTCGTGTTTCGTTAACGAGGTCAGCCGACTATTGTCTAAAAAGGCAGATAAAATCAAGCTAGACGAAATTTGCTATAAAGCTGAAAAACTATCTTTCACACATGATACTAAACCACTTGTCTTTGATGTGCCAAGTGATTTGTCAGAAAGAGAATTAGTTACCATTGAAGTAGGTAAAGTTATGAGACAAAGACTTTTGTCGAAACCAGAAAACTTAGTTAAAGAAGTGACGATTTCTTGTCTGTCGTTTAATCAATTTAAAATAGTGTTTGCTCCTAATGAAATGTTCAGTTATTATATTGATGCTATAGATACAACGGATACAGCGCTTGCTTGTTATTCTAACGGATATTCTCCGTATGTTACTGCCATTGATAATCAAGTGATTACTTATGAAAAATTTACTGACACATTGACTAAAGAAACTAAGGAAAGTTTATATAGCACAATACATAGAATAAGTCGCTAATAGTAAAAGTATATAAACGAAAGAAAGATAGCTTGGAACACATTTTGCGAGCTTAACCTTATCTTTCATAAATTAAAACGCAAAGAAAAGAAGCTGCAAACTACCAGAATAAGCTCTGATATTGTTACAGCTTCTTTTTGTTTCACGTGAAACATTATTTCCCGATAACTTCTTTGAAACCCATATAAGGACGTAATGCCTCAGGGATATTAACTGAGCCATCCTCGTTGTAATTGTTTTCTAAAAATGCAATTAACATACGAGGAGGGGCAACTACTGTATTATTTAAGGTGTGAGCATAATATTTACTATCACCATTTACTCTGATTCCTAAACGTCGTGCTTGTGCGTCACCTAAATTCGAACAACTTCCTACCTCGAAATATTTTTGTTGACGAGGAGACCAAGCTTCTACATCACAGCTTTTAACTTTTAAGTCAGCAAGGTCGCCAGAACAACATTCAATCGTTCTTATAGGGATATCTAAAGAGCGAAAGAAATCAACTGAATGTTGCCACATTTTGTTGTACCAATCCATGCTTTCTTCAGGTTTGCAAACGACGATCATCTCTTGTTTTTCAAATTGGTGAATACGGTAGACACCGCGTTCTTCAATCCCGTGAGCACCTACTTCTTTCCGGAAACAAGGAGAATAACTTGTTAAAGTTTGAGGCAGTTGGCTTTCTGGCAATATTGTATCAATAAACTTTCCAATCATTGAATGTTCAGAAGTTCCGATTAAATAAAGATCCTCGCCTTCAATTTTATACATCATATTTTCCATTTCTGCAAAACTCATTACGCCGGTAACTACATTACTCCTAATCATATAAGGAGGGATACAGTAGGTAAACCCTTTATCAATCATAAAGTCACGCGCATAAGACAAGATTGCTGAATGTAATCTAGCTACATCACCTAACAGATAATAGAAGCCATTTCCGCTTGTTTTTCTTGCACTGTCTAAATCGATACCTGCTAGTTTCTCCATAATATCTGTATGATATGGAATTTCGTATGAAGGGATATAAGCTTCTCCATATCTTTCAACCTCTACATTTTCATTGTCATCCTTTCCGATAGGAACGCTTGCATCTATAATGTTAGGGATTTGCATCATTCTTTGTGTAATCTTAGATTGAAGTTCTTCTTCTAGTTTGCCTAACTCATTTGTTTCGTCTTGCATTTCTTTTACTTTAATTTTTGCGGCTTCAGCTTCTTCTTTTTTTCCTTGTCCCATTAAAGCACCGATTTGCTTAGATATTTGATTTCTTTGTGATCTAAGATCATCACCTTTAGTTTTACATGCTCTAAACTCTTTGTCTAACTCAATTACTTCGTCAACTAAAACACAACGTTCTTCTTTAAATTTCTTTTTCATGTTTTCTTTAACTAAATCTGGATTAGTACGTATTAAATTAATATCAATCATTTCTTTTCCTCTTTCTAAAATAAAAAAAGCCCCAACTTATAAGGGACGATATTTAACCGTGGTGCCACCCTTTTTCATGTTTCACGTGAAACATAACTTGACAGTGATAACGGTGCAACCGGGAGAGATTAACTCCACTCAAAGGTAGATTTCAAAAACTAGCATAACAGTTCACATCACCCACTGTCTTTCTTTAAAGCATATTTTTTACTTGTCCTTCTCATTGTGTTACCAATATTAAAACATATTTTATTTTTGATTTCAATTATTAATAAAGGATAGGGGATAGAGAAAAGACACTCAAAGCAAAATAAGACCTGACTTTTGGGGTTAAAGGGAAAAAATGGTGCTCACATCATCAAATTTTGAGTGAAAGCACCTTTTTAATTTGTGTACTGCTTAGAAAATAATTATCAATAGGAAGCGTAAATTTATC
>JAWXUG010000006.1:0-27536 GCA_044432885.1 Erysipelotrichaceae bacterium
ATATGGGTTATCAACAGAAAAAAAACAAAGCATTGCTACGCAGTATACCAACAATTCCAGCAGCAAACGTTAATTCCAAATATTCACTAAAATGTATTGGAAGCAATTTGGAAATAATAATATAAGAAACTTCATCTCGATATAACTGAGCATTAGGTGTTTCTAAATCCGTGTATTCATCAAAAACCTCTGCATATACCTTGTAAAATAAAATATCATATGAGTTTTCATAATGTGTATAACTTTGTAGTAGAGACATTTCATCTGTAGAATTTCTTGTTAATTCTTGGCTTTTAGCTTGCTCCATTGTTTCCACATAAATAGCTTGAATCAAATCATCCTCAAAGTATATAGCCTCCGTTACGTCCGATAAATATAACACTTTTATCGCAAAGGATGTTACACCAAAAGGGGTAGTTACATATGCATCATTATAATACAAATTATATACTTTAGTAATCATCGGAATCACCAATATTATCGAAATAAATATAACCGATAATTTGATTAATCCTTGCTTCAAAGAATGCTTGTTTACTAATAAATACAAATAGACAATGCCATAGACTACAAGAAAAAATATAGCTTGAGTTCTTATTATGATGATAAATATAATTGGTATTAGGCTATAATTTAATTTTTAAAATGATTCCTCAAAAATAGCATCTAGCACTATTTTCGTGATAATTAGCGCCAAAGGATAGGTCAAGCCTTCTGTACAAATTGTTCTATATACTAGAATGCCCGTTGATGAAAAAAGCGTTGGAGCAATATTTATCAACACTACACCTGCTATCATTAATGATGTCCAAATTTTATTTAATTTGAACGTCTTACTTAGAAAAAAACAAATTTGATAGATAGCATAAGCCAAAAATACAGTTTGTATTATTACTGCCATTTGCAAATAATTATTGTTAAATATAAGTTCACATAAATCTAAAAATAATGGGTATCCTGGATTACGAATAATATTGTTCGTAATATAACTTGTTGAATCCGGACATAATATTTCTTTATCCAATAAATAACCTGCAAACAATATCATATTAATAACTATAAATGATATAACTTCAAAATACTTTGATTTATATTTGTTAATATATTTCATAATTTCTCCCTCATATAGTTACTTATGATTGTTTTTCCCCTAAATAACTTTCCACATAATACCTTGGTCTTTTCTTTGATTCGATAAAATTTTTACCAATGTATTGTCCTAAAACACCAATAGATGCCAATTGCACACCACCTAAAAACCAAATTGAAATGAATGTTGATGACCACCCTGTAACTGTTTGACCTTGAAAGTGTCTAACAAACGAATAAACAACCGCAATCATGCTAATCATTATAGATGCGAATCCTAAATATAGAATTAATGTTAATGGCTTAATACTAAAGGAAGTAATCCCATTAAAAGCAAAACTCAGCATTTTTTTAAATGGATATTTAGATTCTCCTGCCATTCTTGGCTTTCTTGCATAATAAACACAATCCGTTTGAAATCCTAGCTGTGGGACAATGCCACGTAAATATAAATAGCTTTCTTCATATAAAGATAACTCATCCACTGCACGCTTTGACATTAATCTAAAATCTGCATGATTATAAATTGTTTCTGCTCCTAAAAAATTCATTAATTTATAAAAAACTTGGGCAGTGACTCTTTTAAACATTGAATCACTACTACGATCATCTCTTACACCATAAACTATATCTTTGCCCTGATTGAAACAATCAACCATTTGCTTGATCACCTGTATATCATCTTGCAAATCGGCATCTATAGAAATAGTGAAATCACTTACCTCTTTCGCCTGCATAAGTCCTGCGTAAAGAGCATTTTGATGCCCCTTATTTCCTGCTAAGTTCAATCCTTGTACATAATTAAAATCTTGATGTGCTTCTTTAATTAATGCCCATGTACTATCTTTTGAACCATCATTCACATACAAGATAAAGCTGTTTTTAGAAATTTTATGATCCTTTATCAATTCATTTAATACTTTACCCAATTCTATATTCGTTGTTTTAAATACTTCCTCTTCATTATAACAAGGTACAACAATAGCTAATCTTTTCATATTTATCACTGATGAACTTATCGTCATCTTCCTTTCTATATTTGTTCTATTCATATCTATTATAACCGATGTTTTTTTATACAACAATTATTAGTGAAAATCAATTAATCATTTAATGGAATAAAATTATAGCCATTCACATATAAATTTTCATAATACATGCTAACAATAATCACATCAATCTCATAAGTTCCCATGTAATCATCAAGATCAAAAGTATCAACATCAGGGACTGTTCTCATATCTAACATTATCGTTGTATCAAAATGAGATGCCAACCATACCTTATTTACATTGATAAACGAATCCACAAAAAACAGTGCATTTACCCCCGTATTTTCACCAAAATCAAAAATTCGCTCATAGGGATTATCACCAAAATAATTATCATAATCAGAATATAAGGAATCATAATCATTTAAAATATACCCTTGCTTTTCAGCATCGATTGAAATATCTTGTCCATTTTCTGAATAACTGTATTCACCAATTCCTGAAAGTGTTATATCACAAATGGCCTCCGCTTCGGTTGTTTGTCCTATTTTATTTGCCAGTGAACCATAAAATCTTTCCTCGTAACACACTTCACTTTCAATAGATTTCGCATCTCCTAAATCGAATGTTTCATTTAACATCATTATTATGTCTGTATATCCCTGATATGCACCATATGGTGTCCAATGAATATCTGTATCATAAAAATAGTCATCAAACTGCTCTACACTTTCAATACTTAAACTTCTATAGGTTACATTATCTCCAAGTTGACCTTCAAATTCATAATCATACACATAGCCTTGCGAGTAGACCCATCTACTATCTAATAAATTAGTTTCTTCCAAACGCGTAGGTTTATATACATAAACTGAAACATCTGGATAAGCTTCACTAATTAACTTAATATTGTACCCTCTATTTGCCGTTGTAATTAAATCCTCTTCATTTTCCTCTACTAAATTTCTGATATAAAAATCATCTATTTTAATCACATCTTCTGCAAGTTTAATGTATCCTTGATCAAAAAAACTACTTGCTGCAATCTTTAAACGATAATATAGCTGAATCATATTATCTTTAAAGTAAAGCTGATCAATCAGTATTTCTTCTACCGTCTCTTGAAAACTTCCTTCTATAAATGATGTGCCCATCAATTCGCTAGTGCCACTTAATCCTGCACGTTCTAAATAAGAAACGTCTTTTTGTGGTTTTATAAACAAACTAATCCCTACACATAACAAAGCTATTAAAAATACTAAAAACAGTTTATTTCTCATTGTAACCTCCTAAAAATTAAAATAGATAGTTGGACTAAAGGTGTTATTTACAATTAATACGACACTTATAACAAGTATCAACACCAAGTAAAAGTCCGTTATATATCCACATTTCATTTCAATTTTCTTATATAATTTATAACCAATATTACTACTTAGTAAAAGACCGCCGATTAATATAGGCCACAAATAGACAATATCTGCATGCATAAAATAAGTATAGTCTAAATTCATCCAAGAGCGAATAAACGCCTTCGTATATTGCATCAAATCATAGAGTGAACTTGAATTGAAAATAGTCCATCCATATAAGGTCACCAACAAGACATAAACATGAGCGATCAATTTAGGTAATCGATTTATTAAACGTTGGATAAAAAACTTCTCTAACATTAATATAATTCCATAGTACAGACCCCACAGTATAAATACAATGGAAGCTCCATGCCACAGACCTGTTAAAAACCATACGGTAAACATATTAAAAATCCATCTTGAAATGCTTACCCTGTTTCCGCCAAGAGGAATATAAACATAATCCTTAAACCATGAACCTAAAGAAATATGCCATCTGCGCCAAAATTCTGAAATGGATACAGACATATAAGGGTAGTTGAAATTGGCAGGTATTTTCTTAAACCCAAGCATATTGGCTACTCCAATGGCCATATCACTATAGCCACTAAAATCAAAATATATTTGCAGCATGTAAGCAATAGCCCCTAACCATGCAAACTGCCATTGTAAAATCGTTAAATCCGATGAAAAACTATAATTAGCTAAAACAGCAATATTGTTAGCAATGATTACTTTCTTACCAAGTCCCATGATAAATAACCTAAATCCATTGGCTACCTCTTCTAAAGAAACATTTCTATAATCTAATTGTTCCTTAATCTGTTCATATCGCAAAATAGGCCCCGAAATAAAACTTGGGAAAAAACTTGTAAAACACATAAATTTTAACAAATTATCTTCTGCTTCTATCTTTTGATTGTAAACATCTATCATATATCCCAAAGATTGGAAGGTAAAGAAACTAATGCCTAAAGGTAATGCTAGTTGTAATAAGCTAAACTCAGTACTTAAAACTGCATTTAATGAAGATAATGCAAAGTCAAAATATTTAAAATATAATAAAATACCCACCATAAAAGCTACATATAAAATCAGTAATCCTGTTTGATATTTGGTTTTCTTTAAATACTTAGCTATACAATATGTACCTACACTTATTGCCAAATACATCCATAAAAATGCCAGTTGTCCCCATGCATAAAAAAGAATGGATGAACTAACTAATATAGTGTTCTTTATCCCCATATTCTTTGTAATCATAGATAACAATACTACTAATGGCATAAATAACAAGATGTAAAATAATGTGCTAAATTCCATATATCCCCCTAATTTATTGATTTATTTTATTTAAAACTAGTCTAAAAGAACAAAAAACTCTTCCAACAAACTTCCATTCTCTTCAAGTTGATTATAGCTTGCTGCCTCATATAGTTGCAATATTACTGAGGACTCCATAGCAGTGTTTATATCCTGTACTTCATTATTACTATCTATCAATAAATGCGAACTTATGATTGGATACTCACTTTGCACATCTTCTAGCAATATTTGAAATGCTGTTTTAGGTGTGTCTAATACACTTATCAGTTCAAGTTGAAGAAAGTTTAAACTTGTTTGTGAACTTCCCTCTAGTGTTTCTTTACTACTCCAAATAAAATATGGGGTGACATAGTTATCAGCATTACTGCTATCAAAGGCACTCCCGCTCACCCACTCATAAAATTCATCATCTAGTTTAGGTGCATGATCACCAAAGAAAACTACAATCGTTTCTTGTTCTAGCGTTTGTAATTCACTAAGAAAATTAGTTAGTGCTATATTACTTTCATATACCAATGATAAAAACTCTTCCGCTTTAGGATATTCACCCTCAACTCCTGTTATTGAAATCATCGTATCAAATTCATAACCAGTTTCATATCCTCCATGATTTTGCATCGTTACATTGAATAAAAATATTGATTCATCTTCATTGGCTGATAAAAGATCTAGAATCGTTTGATAATTTGCTTCATCTGATACATAACTGCGTAAATAATCTTCATCTTCATAATTTAAGTCATTAATGAAATACATTTCATCAAACCCTAAGTTTGTGTACGTGCTTTCTCTATGCCATCCTGAAATGTCATATGGATGAAAAGCAATAGATTTATAACCCAAACTTTCAAAATAAGTGACCAATGCCCCTGCTTGTGTTTCCCCCTCAGGTAAGTCTGCTGAAAGTGAGGTAGCATAGGGAACATCCGTTCTAAAGGCCATTGAACTGCCAGTTAAAAATTCGAACTCACTGTTTGCTGTTGTTCCTCCGAATACGGAAACATTGACATATCCGGAAATAGATTGGGCTGTGATTTCATCAAACATTTCATATGGATCTTGAGAATCTTCAAATAAATTCTCATCGGTTAATAATCTTAAATCCGCATAAGACTCATTCATTATCACGACAATATTTGGTTTAGTCAAATCTATGTCTTGACTTTCTTCAGATATGTAATTCTGACTCAAATAAGCAATACTTTGTTCATAATCATCTGGTTCAGATAACCGATGATTTTTCATATTAATAACAAGTGTTGTCATGAATCCACCATTTGGCTCAGAGCAAAATACATTAACACCAATAATGCTATCTAGCGGAGTTAAATAGATTATTACATTTAATAAGACCCCTATAACAATATAATATTTTCTTTCTTTTTTTTCTAAAATTATTTTATCAAATTTTAAAATATAAATTAAACTCCAACAATAAAACAGCAACAACAATCCTATTTTCAAGGTAATTGAAAAATTATACTGACCCACAACTTCCATGGCAGTTCTTATCCCACTGAAGTCTTGCATTGAGAAAGCACTTCCTCTGAAAATGATTAAATATTCATTTATTAATGCAATAAGCAAGCTAAAAGTCAATAAGCCGACATTTGCAATTCTAGGTTTATTAGACAAAAGAACTTTGATAATCAATATCATTGAAAACCAAATGAAAAAATTATATAAGTGGCGCATATCTGTAACTTCAAATCCATCCACATAATCTATTAGGATAACCAGAGGATATTTTAAAATTGTAAAAAATGAATCTGCATCCGTTACCATGGTTTGTATAAAAACAACCAGTATCAACATAACTAAACACTCTGTTATGAATTTAGATTTTTTGATTTTTGAAATAATCGATAAGCCTACAAAACACATTAAAAAGATAATTATGTTATATACATTCATAATATTCAAACGCAACATAAAGCAACATAACAACATTAACGACACTGCTAACCCTATTAAAACACTATTTCCTCTTACTAAACTTTTTAGCTTATTCATCTATACCTCTATTCTGTCATATTCCCTCTTTGCAAGAATATGTTAAATTTCTTTCAGTACATCCATAATTTCTTTATTTTCATGCACCTTAGAACTTGCACTATATGTATCCATTACTATCAAATCTCTAAATTGACATTTAATATCTTCCACATTATTTTGACTACACGCCAAATCATTTTCCTTCATCAAACGATATGTAGGACTTAATTGATTGGCAATCGCCACTATTGGCTTTCTTAACAAAAAATACTCCATAATTTTGGATGGCAAATAAGGTTGAATTTTTTGTTCATCATCAAAAATCGTGTCGACTAATAGTAAAGCATCTGCCTCTTTCATAATTTGTATGCCTTGTCCATAGGATACTTTTTCTTTATAAACAAATAGATTTCCCAGGTTATATTCTTCTATCATCTTCTTATATCGATTTAAAAATTCGCCATATTGCACAATTTGTAATTTGCATTCCAAATGTTCAATTTCATCATTTAATTCCTTAATTGCTAAAATAATATTTTTAAAGTTACGCAATCCATAAATTCTTCCCATATGTACAATCGTTTTACATGGGTTTAACGTATAATTATCTTCTCCCATTAATTCTTTATATAAATCCCATTCTTCTATGTAATTTAATGGAATGATTATACTTTTTGCTAATAATGATTCTCTTTTTTTCCTTGGATAGTTTTGAATCATAAAATCTCTTTGTTCCTCACAAATAAAAACAAGTCGATCAGCATGTTTCATTGCGATTTTTTCATAATAAGCATTCATGTAAAGAAAAATATAAACAAGAAATCCTATCTTTTCGATAATTGAGTATTCAATAAAGGTTTCTTTATCATATTTATAGGGTGATTTATTTATTGGATCCGAAAAAGAAGCAATCCATTTAACATCTCTATTTTTTTTCTTAATCCAGTATCCAGCAAGATGAGTAAAACATGGAATAGATGATGTATATACGTATTGATAGTTAACTTCTTTATATCTTTTACATGCATCTTTACAATATAAAAAAACATTCATCATTCCCTTAAAAACATTTTTATTTTGCATCCCTGCAATCGTATCATGATACGCTTTTGAATAGATAATCTTAACCTTATTTCTGTAAGGATCATTTTCAAAATCATTTAAGATATTTCGATCTTCATTAGCGCTTAAGGCAATCACATCAGCCTCAAGTCCTGTACGCCTTAAATGCTTATAAGCAAGCAAAGTTACAGTATCGTTATAAGGCAAAAAAGCACCAGTAATCGCTAGAATCTTATTTTTCATCATCAACCTTTTTCTGCAATAATGCATTTTCATAAGTTAGATTATTCACCCTGTTTTCCAAAGTAGATATTTTAATGAAGGCATAAAATAACAATATATATAAAACCATAATCGTTAAAAAGAATAAAGTAGTGACAGGTGTAGAGATTCTGAATAAGTCTGCTAAAAAAGATAGTATCTTAGGGAAAACACTTAAGATTAAAACACCAATTACTCCACCAATCCAGATAATAGCATAACGTACATTTAATCTTGAAACTCTACTTTGATGAATAATAAAAACAGCCACGCATATTGCGATTACAAACATTAAGATTTGAAGTTCTAATGACATAACTATCTCCTTTTCACTTTTCTTGATTGAATAAACACCATACTACAAATGACAAATATCATAAATTTTAACACATTTAAACGTTTATTGAAGTGACTCGCTCCCTCACTTCTCTCTTCCATTTCAACTTGTACTTCTTTAACTTTATACCCATTTTTCAAAATATAGACAAGTGTATCTGGCTCTGCAATAAAATTATTATTGAAATAAAACTCATTTAAAAGATTTCTTCCGACCACCTTCATACCACTTGTTGGATCACTTACTTTTTCTTTCGTCAAAAGACGAATAATAAAAACCAAAACCCTGCTTCCTAGCATCCTCATTGACCATGGTTTCTTTTCATTTACAAATCTTGATCCAATCACATAATCATATCCCTGTTCAATTTCAGTAAGCAAGGATTCTATGAATTTAGGATCATGTTGTCCATCTCCATCCAATGTTGTGGCAGCATCATATCCCTGTTCATAAGCGTAACGATACCCTACCTGCAACACATGGGCAATCCCCATATTATTAGATAAAGAAATGTGATTGATATTTTCTTTTTCCAATAACTCTTTGGTACCGTCCGTAGAGGCATCGTTAATTACTAAATAATCATAACTAGTATTTTGAATACGACTAATTAATTTTTGAATATTTTTTTCCTCGTTAAATGCAGGAATTATAATTAATATTTTCAAAATGTTCCCCCTCAGTTTATTTTTTTCTCCAAACCACTTTATCAACAATCCCCGTATAACTTTGTATGATTTTCACAACTTTAATCGAGACATTTTCATCTGTGTAATTTGGCACAGGTATACCATAGTCTTGATTATCATTCATAGATACAGCTAAATCAACAGCTTGTAATACTTCTTTTTCACTAATTCCTGCTAATACAAAGTTTCCTTTATCTAATGCTTCAGGACGTTCTGTACTTGTACGAATGCAAACAGCTGGAAATGATTGCTCTACCGATAAAAAGTAACTACTTTCTTCAGGTAGCGTTCCACTATCTGAGACAACGGCATATGCATTCATTTGTAAATGATTGTAATCATGAAATCCTAAAGGTTTATTTTGAATCACTCTCTCATCAAATTTAAATCCTCTTGATTCAATATATTTTGCACTTCTTGGATGACATGAATATAAAATAGACATGTCATATTTTTCAGCCATTTTATTCACTGCGTTCATCAAACTAAAGAAATTATCTTCGTTATCAATATTTTCTTCACGATGCGCTGATAATAAAATATATTTTCCTTTTTCCAAGTTAAGCTTTTCTAAGATTGAACTAGATTTAATTGCCTCTAAATTATCGTGCAATACTTCTGCCATCGGAGAACCAGTTACATAAGTTCTTTCTTTAGCAGTTCCTTCACTATTTAAATATCTTCTCGCATGTTCGCTATAACATAAGTTCACATCAGCAATATGATCTACAATACGACGATTGGTTTCTTCTGGCAGACATTCATCAAAGCATCGATTCCCTGCTTCCATGTGGAAAATTGGAATGTGCAATCTTTTTGCAGCGATTGCACTTAAACAGCTGTTTGTATCGCCTAAAATCAGTAATGCATCTGGTTTAATTTCGTCCATTAATTTATAAGACTTCGCAATAATATTCCCAATCGTTGCGCCCAAATCATCTCCTACTGCATTCAAGTAATAATTAGGCTCACGTAATCCCAAGTCATCAAAGAATACTTGATTTAACTCGTAATCGTAATTTTGTCCGGTATGAACCAATACTTGTTCAAAATATTGATCACATTTTTTTATGGTTGCAGCTAATCGAATGATTTCAGGTCTAGTCCCAACAATTGTCATTAACTTTAACTTACTCATACTTACTCTCCTTTTAATTCCTTAAATAATGTTATCCATTTTTGAATAATCACATCTTTATCAAACTTTAAATTAATCTGTTTAGATTGCTTAGCAATCGTTTCTAAATAATTAGGATCACTCATCAATACGCTTAGCACCTCTGCATATTCAGACAACTTATATGATTCTATTACAAAGCCATCAACTTTATCTTCAATTATATCATAGACTGAAGCAAAGGAATCAAAGGCAATTGGTACACAACCATACATTGCACCTTCAACAAGTACCAATGGTAATCCTTCAAAACTAGAAGTCATTGCTAAGATTTTGGCTTTTTTATACTCTTGTTTCACATCGCAAAAACCAAGAAGTTTAATATTTTTAATGTCATTTTTTTGAATGTATTGGCTCAATGTATCATATTCAGGTCCATCTCCTGCTATACGTAGCTGCCAACCAGGAAATTTTTCATACAAGTCTTCCCATACTTCAACAATACGATCTGCTCTTTTTTGGAAAAACTCTAATCTTCCTACAAATAAAATGATATTTTCTTTATCTTGTGTTTGGCTGCCTTCAAAATTTGTAAAATTTTTCATTTCTATAAGCTTTGATGTATCTTTTATTTTTGAACAATGTACATATTCTTCATTATATCGCTTAGATAATAATACTACTTTATTGCTGTGTTTATATACATAAGCATACAGTCTTCTTAATCTAAACAACTGCACCCAATATAGCGGGTATCTAAATGTATGAAGCAAAGAAAATTTCTTATTTATTTTAGAAGATGTATTATCTTTAAGTATTTGAAGCATATATTCAGGCGCGATATGCACCTCTGATATCAATGGAATTTTAGAATCGCACGCTTTTACGCATAATTTTGTAAACCCTAAAATATTACCTGCTTGGTTTAATACAATATCAATCTTTTTATCTTTTAAATATTCCTTAAATCTTTCAATACTTTGTTGGTCTGTAAATCGTTTTGTATCTAAGATAAGTTGATCTGATGGAAGTTGGTAATCAACTTCAAATTTTGATTTGAATGCAGCTAAAAAATATACACCAAATCCCTCTTTTATCAGTTCATTGGCTAAATCTACTGAAACTCTTTCAACCCCTCCTATAGATGGATTAAATTCTTGTGTGTTGGTTATCAATATATTCATTTATACAACCTCAAAGTAAGTGTCTGGATGGTTTTCATCAAATATTTCATTACACCAAATAAAAGTAATTAAATCTTCTTTACCAATATTCGTTATATTATGCGTATAACCACAAGGGATATCCACTACTTCAATATTTTTTCCACTCACATGATATTCAATGATCTCATCACACCCTATTTTTCTAAATCGAATCATTGCTTCACCACTTACTACTACAAATTTTTCATTCTTGCTATGATGCCAATGGTTCCCTTTTGTAATTTGAGGCTTCGTGATATTTACACTAAATTGTCCCTTATCTATTGTCTTAATAAGCTCCGTAAAAGAGCCTCTATCATCCTCTTTCATTTTTACTGAATAACTAAACGACTCTTTAGGTAAATAACTCAAATATGTGCTATATAAAACCTTTTCGAATTCATTCCTTAAATTAGGTACATCTAAAGTTGCTCGATTATCTTTAAAACGATAAAGGTGTTCTACAATTTCTCCTAACGTTACCCTATGTACAGTAGGAATAAACCCAAAGCCATTTGCTATATGTTCTTTTGCAATTAATGCATCAATAAATTCATTCACTACATCATCAATATAAACCAATTGCATACATACATTAGGATCATTCACCATGATATCTAATCCATGAGCAATATTGTGACAAAATGTTGCAACTGCACTATTATAATTAGGTCTACACCATTTCCCAAAAACGTTAGGTAATCTATACACTAATGTTTTAATATGATTTTCTTGTCCGTATGCAAACATTAAATCTTCACCCGATTTTTTTGATTGTCCATATGGATTATCTAATAGTGCTTGAATACTTGAAGTGATTAAGATCGGAGATTGATTGTGATGTTTTTTTAGTAAAGCCAGCAATTCTGATGTAAAACCAAAATTCCCATTCATAAAATCTTCCTCATTTTTTGGACGATTTACCCCCGCTAAATGAATCACAAACTCACATTCTTTTGTATATCTTTCTAAATCTAATTTAGATGTATGTTGATCGTACTCGAAAATTTCAATTAGACCATTCAAGGGATGTTTTGTTTTACCCTGTTGAATATTATTTAATTGGCTAATTAAATTTTCCCCTATAAATCCATTTGATCCTGTAATTAGTATTTTCATAGTCTCACCTAATTTATTTTACCATAAAAAAAGAGCATTTCTGCCCTTAATTCTATAGCTGCCCAATATTATGATTGAATTCTATCCTTAAATATATTTTTTTGAAGAAAATTTAATGCTGTTTTCGCTAAACTTGGCGAAATATTCAACATCATTAAAAATATTTTACTCACTATATCTATATTGGCACTAAACAGATATTTTTTATTTTTAGCAAACAAATTCATAGTAAATACATAAGGCTCAAAATCATCATTCATTTTTTCTTTTGGAATCAACAACATAAAAGTGCGTATTTGAAATAGAATAAATCGTTTTATTTCAAGCTTTAAATCAGGATATGTATCCATAATAATTTCCTCAGTCCTTGCAGCATTATATATCAAGTCGACTATTGTCTTATTAAATCCACTTGTTGTTGTACTTCCTTGCCTTTTTAGATAATTGTATCCAACATAGTCACTTACATATATGGAAACATCTTTTGTAACTAGTGATTCGACCATGAAAATAAAATCCTCATTCAATACACCTGTTTGGAATTTGTTGTCCTTAAAAAAATCTTTACTAAAAAGTTTATCACATACTGATGCAGATCCTTTATATTGTAATAATGAAACTATAAAATCTTTTGATTGATATAACCCGCATGTAGCACTGCCATTTTCACCCAATATGGTACCAACTTCATTTACCTGCTTCATCAACATAGCACAAATAGACACATTTTTTTCTTTTATCATCTTACACAGCGTTGTATACGTCTTTTTTTCTATATAATCATCACTATCTATAAATGAAATATAATCCAATATCCCTGCATTTCTCGCGTCTGATTGTCCACCATTTGCTTTATGGATTACAATAATTCGGTGGTCTTTTTTAGCATATTCATCACATATGTGTCCACTTGAATCCGTTGATCCATCATCAACCAATATGATTTCTAAATTTTGATAAGTTTGATTTAATATGCTGTCAATGCATTTAGATAAATATTTCTCCACATTATAAACAGGAACAATTACAGAAATCAATGCCTCTGAACTCATGATATCTTCCATATTTTCACCATAAATCTTTCTTTCCTTTTTTGTACCAACTAGGATAAATAAAACATATTATCCCCTGAATACTTTCTTTGCACGATTTTTTCTCTTTTATAAGCGCAATAAATCGTTGATTGCAAGATTTTATTAAAACTTTAAATGAAATAATCTTTCTATCTTTATGCATGATAGCTTGCACAAAGTTCCCATACGCATTATGTAGAGCTAAAAAGGCTTCTGTATAATATTTTTCTCGGATGTAAAAATCTGTTCGTTGTAGAAATGCTTCCAATCCATCTAAATATGATTGTATAGGTTGTACCCTTGTTGTAATGCTTTCATCACGTCGTACATAGAAATAAGTTGACTGATTCGTATATGAAATCGTTTTACATTCAGAAAACAGCCTATGTGCAACAAACTCATCTTCATGTAATTTTCCAACTGGAAAATGGATATTTTCAAATAATGATTTTTTGTATAATTTAGCACACGCTATCGAAAGCACCCAACTTCTAGTAGATAAGTACTTTAATGCCTTTTCTCTTGTGATTGTATGAGTGACTACATCAGAAGTATCGCTATCCTGATTCACATTGGCAATACAAATTTCTGATTGGACCTTTTTTATTTGCTCAATCATCGAACTTATGAAATTGGCATTTACATAATCATCGCTATCCACAAAAGTAATATATTGACCTTTTGAAACATTTATCCCCTTGTTTCTTGCATCGGATAGTCCACCATTTGCTTTATGGATTACAATAATTCGATGATCTTTTTTAGCTAGCTCATCACACAATAAAGGAGATTGATCAGGTGAACCATCATCTACTAAGATAATTTCAATGTGACTATAAGTTTGTTGAATCAGGCTATCCACGCATTCTTTTAGATACTTCTCAACATTATAAACTGGAACCACAATCGATACTAAATCATTCATAATGCACCGTCGAGTAGATAAGCTCGACACTCCTCTCCTTCTTCTATATCTTATGTGAGAGTTATATCTTATTCCCCTCACAGAACCGTACGTGCGATTTTCCCGCATACGGCTCGAATTCTCCTTTGTCTACGCTTAAACCTTATCTCACGACTTCGGCTCCAAGACTAAGTACTAGCGACTGACTAGGTCTTACTAGGTCTAGAATTTCACTAGACTAGACATTATGCACCGAACTGGCGCACTCCTATTGATATAAAGACAAAATCTTACTTTCTATTTTTTTTATATGATACAACGATAACGAATCATAACTATCTGTTTTCATTTGTTGTAAATTGATAAATTGATTTTTAATTTTTTTATAATCATTTAGTAATGCTTGACTATCTCCTACCTCTATTATAAATCCCGTTTTACCATTTTCGACAACATCTCTGTTGCCTCTTACATTTGTAACAATAGGAATTAGCCCAGCAGCCATTGCCTCAATAAGTGATACGGGTAAGCCTTCTCGTTTAGATGGGAAAATAAATAAATTTGCTAGATGATAAATTTGATAAATATCTTCACGATAACCTAATAATTTAATTTGTTCTTGAAGATTGTTATCTTGAATGAACTTTTCATAACATGCATGATTTGGCCCAACACCACAAATATAGTATTTTAATTTTTGATTGCTTTTAAATTCTGCCAGCAAAGTTTCCATTACAAACAAATGATTTTTATTGTTATTTAATTCCCCAACAGACAAAATCAAAAAATCATCTTCTTCTATATTTAGCTCTTGCTTTAATTTATCTTCATCAAATGTGATATTCGCAATTCTTTCAATATCAACGCCAATTCCTGGAATATAAACACATTTGCCATCTTTTTTTAATCTAAAGTTTAAAGAAGATTGATAATCCTCTTGATTAATCGTGACAAGCACATCTGTATATCTTGCAGCAATTTTTTCCATATTTTTATAAACTAATTGATTAATCCATGACGCTCCTTTAAAAAAATGAAACCCATGAGCTGTATACATTACTTTTGTTTGGGAGTCATCTCCAACTGCAAGTCTTGTGAAAAAGCTGGATAATGGTGTGTGGCAAGAAATGATATCATAATGATTCTCTTTGATAATTTTTTTGATTTTAAAAAAGGCTTTAATATTATCAAAACTTAATGGATTTTTCGAAAAACAAACATCGTATTTACGATGAATATCACCATTACAAAAGCTTCCATTTGCTGCGACATCAACCTTATTTCCCAACTGCTTTAAAGATTGTATAATATGCAAATGAAAATTAATAATATGTATATCTACTGTTGCCACAAATAATATTTTTTTCATACGTCCCTCACCTCATTTTAAATCCATAGGATTTTTTGTGAATTAAACGATCCATTATATAGAAAAAATAACGTATTATCATGATAAGTGATACTCTATTTTTAAGTAAATTTTTTGTACCATCGACTATATTTTTATTGATGGAATAACGAAATCTTTCTAATGCAAAAACTGAACATATCTTCCTTTGTTCATCCATAGTTAAGTTTTCTATTTCATCTTTAAACATTGTGTAGTAAAAATTATCAATATCAACCAATTCTTGATAACTTCTTTGCGTTTCTCTTATTTCGTAGTGAATTGTCATTAAGTCTTGATCAACATAAGCTAGTTTATATCCTTTTAAAAGTCTTGTCATAAACTCTAAATCCTGGTTCCTTTTAAAGCGAATATCATACCCTCCAATTGATTTGGCAATGGATGTTTTAACCAATAAATTTGATCCAGAGCCTACATAAATAGATCTTGAAAGTGCATACTTATATACATCTC
Organism: Erysipelotrichaceae bacterium; assembly: GCA_044432885.1. Classification (GTDB taxonomy): domain Bacteria; phylum Bacillota_I; class Bacilli_A; order Erysipelotrichales; family Erysipelotrichaceae; genus CAYJNO01. The sequence continues at coordinate 16,386 of JAWXUG010000006.1, forward strand.
CTTCGATAATTTCATTACTATAATAGATTTTCTCATCTGTCATCACCTTATGATAAGACGTATATACACAACTATATGAATCATCCAATGATTCTAAACGTTGAATTTGTTTTGCAATTTTTGTTGAGGCTATTTCATCATCGTCATCTAAAAAAGTAATGTATTTTCCTTGTGCAATATTTAATCCTTGATTCCTTGAAAAAGAACCTCCTCTATTTTGATCATTTTGTATGTAAATAATTAAATCTTTATCAAGAAAATCTTGTAATGCTTTTTTCGTTTGGCTTGCATATTCACTATCCTTACCATTATCATCTACCACAATCACTTCAATGTCAGGATAAGATTGTAAAAGTGCACTGTTAACAGCGCGAGTAATTCTATCTGGCCTTCGGTATGTTGGTATAACTATGGTAGCTAATTTCATTTTCCCCTCTTCTATACCATTTTTAGAAATATCGACATTAATATATTACGAAATCTCCCAGGTAGTATCTTTTTTGTACAATGTAAAAGTAACATTAATTTAGGTAAAACACTTATTTCTTTTTTACATGTGATTTGGTACTTAACATTTTCATTAAACCATTCATTGGCCTCTTTAAAGTCAATTTTTTGTTTGTTTTCCAAAACGCTTAAACCATATGCATTTTTACATAATCCAATATATAGCTCTAATTTAAAATAGTATATATATTTACTAACTTCACTTTGACAATCTGCACTCAAATCGCTAATTGAATGAATTAATTCATTTAATAATTCAACATACTGTTTATATAAATCTTTTTTATAACTTTGCATTACCGATTCCTCATGAACACGATAGTAATAACCATATTCATCTAACACTTTAATGCTTTTTGTATGTTTTATATAATTTAATACAAAAAGCATATCTTCTCCAATATAAAGTGATTCTTTAAAACTTATATTATTTTTTTTGATTATTTCAGTCTTAAATAGCTTTCCCCAACAAGCTCTTGCTGATGAGCCTAAACTTAATTGATTGTTTTTGTAGCAGATAAGATAAGATAAACTACCACTTATACTTAGTTCATTTATGTATGCTTTATCTGAAGTTTCAATCTTATTATCAGTAAAGGTATAATAATTCATTAGAAATAATTCAACTTCTCTGTTTCCTTTCACTTCACTTATAATCTTTTCTAAAATATTTTCTTTTAGATAATCGTCAGCATCAACAAAAAGAATCCATTCACCTTGACTATTTTTTATGCCTTCATTTCTTGCAGAAGAAACTCCGCCATTTTCTTTGTTAACAATTTTTATGCGTCTATCTTCCTTTTTAAAAGCTTCACATATTTTAACCGATCCATCAGTAGAACCATCATCAACTAAAATAATTTCTAAATCATTATAACTTTGACTTATTACACTATTAATACATTGAGCTAAATACAGCTCTTGATTATATATAGGAATTACTACGCTTATCAATTTGTGCCTCCTTGTAATTATTTTTTTGTTGATAGAAATTTTATATATCTATTTTTCCAATCTTGTATCAAGAAATAAGAGCGAACTTTTATAATCAATCTGACTAATGGATTCATATACCAATCATTTATTTTCTGATTATAATTTTCATAGAATCCTCTTTGACTAAAATCAATTTCTATATCATACGCGTCAAACAACTCAGTAGTTTTTGGTGCCCATTTACCACGAATCACACCATACTCTTTGAACTTATAACTAATTATTGGCTTGCTATTTTCTATTAAGGAATAAAAATCTTCTTTATATCTTGAACTTCTTATACTCCCCTAGATTTCCCAATCCCATGGACTTTCATGAGGTCTAATATACGAAATTAATTTTTCCCTCCTCCAAATTGCTGCTTGGCAATTTAATCGATATTCTCCATTTTGTGGCCTTTTTTCAAAGTTAGGGTATTTGTTATCTTGTATATTCTCACCTGGTGTATCTAAAAAAGAGAATACCGCAATATTGTGATTGTTATCCATCCATTCCATGCATTGATTTAATCTTATGTCGTCTACTTTATCTAATAAGAAAAAATCATCGAGCATAAACAAAATATACTCGCTTTCAATCTTACTCAATGTATCAATTAACCTTTTTCCCCAAGGTACTTTTTCATTTGCTTGATAAAGTTGAAAACATTTTATATCTAAATCATCATACATAAAATTTTTAGATTCAGTATTTAGCACTATAGGGTATGGGATGTTATCCCAATTTGCTTTTAATATCCTAAAAAAAGGATACCATGTATCTTCATATTCATCACAACTCGAAACTAACATAGTACACTTGCTTTTCACTTTTTCATTCCCCCTATCGCATTAAGTAACACAAATTTTGATTCCTTAAACAATTTCGATGATCTATAATATAACCAAAATTGAATATTCACACTAAACAATACTATAAAACACATTCCAATAAACCCTAGCAATGTAACATTTGGTATCAGTAGTTTGATTATATACTTTGTGACTAACATAGTAAAGCCTGTCACTAGTGCATAGCTAATTAATTCTTTAAAATAATTACTAATATTATCATCTGTGATTTTCTGATATGAAATAATTGGTCTAACAATGCTTTCGAATAAACCGGATACTAAAGTACCAATATAAATGCCTGGTAACCCGATTAAATTAACCATCACCACTGAAACTACTAGGTTAATAATTGCTGCAATTAAAGCCGCATATTTATCATCATAAAATTGTCCAAAAGCTGTTTTAAAATTCAAAAATGAAGTTCTTTGCCCCAAAAAATAATTACTTACGCATATCAAAAAAACACTCCATCCATCAATTAAACTTGAATCTCCTATCCATAGTGTAATAAAAGGTGTTAATAGCAAATAAAATGATATTGAGGAGAAGCCATATATCCAAAAGTTTATAAAGTTATATATTTTAAAAGTTTTTAGATTTTTAATCAAATCTCCTTCTGCAACTAAATCCCCAAAACTAGAAATAGCTGAATTAAAAATCATATGAATAAACGTATTCACAGATGTAATTAAAATATTATAATTTGCTATCCTTCCTACAGTTGTGACATTTATAAAACTGGAAATAATAATATTATCAGTCTGATATATGGCCACTTCTGCAAATTTATGAAATATAAGTGCATTAACATTCTTCTTAATTGGTGCTATTTGTGTTTGCGATAACTCTAACACGTCCTTTTCCATAAGGTATGGATATTCCTTATTTAAATAAAATGACAAAAACATAGCTCTAAAAAGCAAAATAATTGAACTCGATAACAAATAAATTAAGAAATTTTTAAATATTAGCAATACAATTATATTAATCGTTAAATTAATCGTGTTAACTATCATGTCAATTCTGGTAATAACATAATTTTTTTGTTCGGCATACACTAATGCAAATTTATAACTCACAAAATAAGTAGATACTGTATTAAATAAAAAAATTAGGTAATAAACGTAGATGTTTCCTACATCTCCTGGATCCTTGACAATAAACTGCAAAACAGGAATAATTCCTATCCCTATTATGGTAATAACACCTGCTATTTTTCTATATGACTTTTTATAAAATAACATCAATGATTTTATTGTGTTTTTATCATCATCTGCAACTGGTTTATATAAGGCGAAATTCATTGCAGTACCCAGCCCCAAATCAGCAAATGATAAAACACCTAAAACATTAGTGAATAGACTATATACACCCAAGTAAGACTCATTTAATATATATATAAAAACAGTTCTAGATATAAATCCCAATATAACTGAAATGATTGATGAAGCGTATCCATATATAATATTTTTTTTTAACTTTTGAATTCTGCTCATTAGCCCTCCAAAATCATCTTTGCTATTTTAATAATACTAAATTATTATGTTATTCTCAATTAGTCATTCTTTTTTCTATGTACATATTTATAAAAAAACTATTTAACTAACAAATAAATCTTTTTGCCATAATATTCACTTATTGAAGCATTCACCCACTCTTCTGTGCTGCTGCTAAGGTCTCCAAAATAAAGAATGGTCCCTTTATTTATAATAGGTGATACACCAACCTCTGTCAAGCTATCATCATTATATAATGCAATTCTTGCATCCATTTCTACACTAAAGGCTTTAGCCTCCCCTGAAATTAGCTCTGTGACAGCAATAAATGTTAATCCTTGGTCTGTAGAACCATAAATACCCATGAATAGAATACATGATAATGTCAAAACAAACTCAAGATGCTTAAATTTTATAATAGGCAATGATATATTAGTTTTTTTGGATAGCCACCCCAAAAAGTAGGCATACGCAATAATAGATAAAAAGATAAAAGTAATCCATATCACATTATAAATACGTCCTTCTCCAAAACCACCCATTGAATAAAATGGAATTGAATACATAGCACTTATAAACAAATACTCTGCAATCACTAACAAAAGTGGATATTTAAAACTAAAGTTAAATTTATTTTCTTTAACAATCCTATAAAGAATTGGTGTCATTACTATAAGAAATAGTATAAAAGATAAGTTTATCCATCCATTAATAACCCCTAACGACTTGTATAAAGCAGCTATAATAGAGATGAAAACATTCCCATTGTGACCTAAAGCAGCCGATCGAATAGCGGTCCCTGGCGCTATCATCACAATCACAAATCCAATAATCGCACTAACTAATGGTGGGAAAATTTCTTTTCTTTTTTGTATTATAAACAAAATAGACAAGCTAAATAAAAATAATATATTAGCAAAGGCAGTTACATGATTACCACCTGAAATAACAAACGACATAATAGTTGTTAATAATATAAGCAATGATTTATGCTTCACTTCTTTTAATAGATATATTTTAAATAGCAACGACCAGACAATAAAATTCAAAAAAGCAAAAGGTATATAATTTGCTGCACCATTATACCAAAATAAACCCTCTAAATAGCTTGGCATGCATTGAATAAATACAAAGGTCAGAAAGAATGCAACAAATAAATTGACTACTTTATTCTTACAATCTGTTAAAGTATTGCTTAAAATACTAGTGAAAATATAAGTGCAGATAAACATAAATAAAACAATAATATAAGTTCCCAAACCATAGAATTGTTCTCCAAAAATATTTGGTGCAAGTGATAATAAAAATGCTGAGGTATAAAGCCCCTGCCAATTGTTATAAAAAGACATATTGGTTTGCCATGCTGATGCAATAATTTTAAACCAATCAAATCCATTTTCAGCAAATGTTTTTGCAGTTAAGTACGTGTAATCATAATCATCTGCGACAGGTCGATTGTATATTGCTATCATGAGTATAGGCAAAACCATCAAAAAAATGATGATCATTAATGTCCATTTTTCTTTATTTTTTTTCTTATTAGTCAAATACATTCAACGTACCTCTCTTTCTCTTTTATAAACTTTAAAATTCAATTTATTTCCGGATAATGATCAAGTATATATTCATAGGCATCATTGCTGAATATAGACATGTATGTATAATCTGAAAACTTGGCATTTTCTATTCCAGTAATATGATCTAACTTGAAGTCAATGTCTGCATAGAGTGTAATAAAATTCACTGCAACTATTGCAGTAAGAAATACTAATCGACTATTTTTATCTTCCACATTTTTTAATAAATTTGCAAATGTAATCAAACTTATAATATCTATAAAATCTGAAATTCTTGAGAAAACTGAAAAATTAGAAAACGCTAAATAAAATAACATAGAAAAAAAGCAAACATATACTTGTGTTTGTAACCATTTATTTTTTCTACTTATTTCCGATGCATTATATAAAAGATAGATAATTCCAAATATAGATACCCTTAAGCCTACTCCCATTATGCTAAATGTTGTCCCATAGAAATATGCCACGATATGATTGATTGTAGAATAAGATGAAAAATTCTTCCCTATATACACTAGAAATGGTGTAAAAGATATCATGAATAATCCTGCCATTAATACTAGTATAACTAATATTCTTTTTTCATGTTTTTCTATTTTATCTTGCAATATCATAACAACAGGAATAAACAAAGTAATTAAAGCTGTTTCATGAAACAGACAAGCCAGTAGGGCAAATAAATAATAAAGTTTATATTTTTTTCTTGGCAAAAATTGAAAAAAAGCATAAAAGAAAATAGCCATAGCTAACATTTGTCTTAAAGCACTAGCGTAATAGATCTCCAATATGCCCGAACCTACAAACAACATTAATGATAAAACAAAATTTTGACTATGTTTATATATAACATAAAAGCACAAAGAAATCACAATAACATTAAATATAAATACAAAAAAACGATAATCATATATAAGAGCTTTCGTATAGTACAACAACATATTAAATCCAATATTCCGTTGACCAACATAAATAAAACTATCTTTTATTGGGTCAGAAACTCTTTCAAAAAAAATCATATATACATCCGTATCTGATCCTAAACTAAATCTAAAAACCAATATTGTAATTACAAAAAGCACTAGATATTTTTGGGTCTTACTATTTTCATTACTTTTATTTACGATAAAATAGCTTATTAAAACTAAAATACCATATAATACCATTAAATACATTTATACCCTCCTTATTACAATATATATTTTTTATATTGATGATTATCAAATTTATAACCATTATACAATGATGCAATACAACTTACTTAAAATATCTTTCTGTATATAAAAACTCTAATACCTACCCAAAGATAATATATCATCCGTGGGCAAATGTATATCGCTCGTATGATTTTTATTAATGAATTTACCTTTTTTGTCCTAATTTCTCTTAATCCACTAAAATATAATTTATAAGCTTTGGCAAATCGTTCTTGTACCTCAATTTTTCTAGCACCTTTTGATACAAGAAATTTTTCTAAATTCCCTTTGGTAAAACCATCTGCATCTACATTTTTCCTGATACGGTATTGATATAACCGATAAACATATTCTCCAGCTATCATTCTGATTAATGTCTTTTCACCTGATGTTTGATAATCACTAAAACGATATTTAACTAAATAATCATCCAAATTTTCAATTTTAAATCCACTTGTCATGAACCTTAAATATAAGTCTCTATCTTCTATAATGATATCTCTAAATCCATGCAGTTTTTCAAATGCAGTTTTTTTCATCATCACAGAAGAGAAATTTATTGAAACGATTAATGGCATTACTTTGTATAAAGCTTTACCCTGTGGTTGTTTTCTTTTTCGTATAACTTTTGATTGTTCATCAATGTATATAACGTTAGTTCCCGTAAGATCATAATCATTTTCAATCATAAATGATAATTGTTTTTCTAAGCGATTAGGCAAACTTATATCATCCGCACTCATTAACGCAATATATTCACCACTTGCATGCATAATACCCTTATTATAGCTATCACAAATTTCAAGCAAAGATTCATTTTTTATTATTCTTATTCGGCTATCTTGTTTAACTTTTTCTTCCACTAACGAAGTAATATCCTGTGTTTTAGGGGTATTTAAAACAATCACAAATTCAAAGTTTTGATATGTTTGATCCAATATAGAGTCAATCGCTTCATTTAAATGATTTAATTCTGCATTGTAGATGCTTAATATAACTGAAATTTTCATCACTAGCAACCTCCTTCTTCCTTATTTTTATTAATAAATAACACAAAAAAAGAACAAATCGGTAATATGTATTTAATAATAATCATTCTAAATTTTTGACGAATATTTTTGGTGTTTTTTATCATTAAGTTAATAGTATTATGATAATGTGGTTTATTTCTTACTTCTTTGTATAAATAACATACATCAAATATACTTTGTGCATACAAGTTTCTGATCATTAAATCTAATAATCTATAATATACCATATAAGCCAGTTCAATGTTATTTTTGTCTTTCTCCAAAATTTCCATAAACCTTTCAAATGTACTATCACATGACTCTACATAACTTTTAATTTGATTTGTATCTTTGGTTAAACTTTTAGGGTTATTACGATTATAGTAATATTCCTTAATATTACTCACCACTTTAACAGAAGTTATTACATTCAAAATCAAATAAGTAAAAAGGACATCTTCTCCCATTCTTACTTTCTCTTGATTTAACAATAATTGTGGATATATCTTTTTTACAACTTCTAATTTATACATCTTATTACATCTTGATATAAATATTTCTTTTGATGTAGTCCCAATCCCGCCATATGTTAATAATCTAGTTTGTAACAGTTTAATTTCATCATCAAAAAATACTGCATCATTTAATTCAAACGGAATTTCTTTATCATTCATTTTAATGTAAAATCCACATGCGATTACATCGAAATCTTCAATGTTTTCTGCAAAAGCTTGTATAAAATTCATGCCTACTTGATCATCAGCATCGACAAAAGTTATATATTCTCCTGTTGCATTCTCTATTCCTTTATTAACAGCACTTACTAAACCCCCATTGGGTTGTGAAATGACTTTAAGTCTTTCATCCTTTAATAAAGGGACTATTTTTTCCATAGTACTATCTGTGCATCCGTCATCGATTACAACGACCTCTATATTAGAATAACTTTGATTTAAAATACTAACTAATGTTTTTTTTATATATTGTTCCGTATTATATACTGGAACAATGATTGAAACTTTACTATCTTTTCTTTTTTTACTGTCAACCATGAATAGACTCCTTTTACCTTTTTTTATCTATAAATTTTTTTATTATTTTCCTCAATAAAGACAGCCATTTTTTAGGTATAAAACACACACTATATGCAAACCATTTTAATTTTTTCCCTAACATTTTCTCTAAATAAAATTTGTATTCCCTATACAGCTCTATGTCCCAAATCCCTTTTTCTCTCAAACTGATAAAAGCTATAAAAGTTGTTTTCGTTTGTTTGTTAAAACGATCTTTAAGTACTTTTTCTTTATGCACATCATAATATAACGGTAACGATTCTATTATATGATAATAGTCCCTAAACCAAACGCTAAACATATTTTCATCATTTGCCCACCAAGGAGCATTTTTCCATACACTTCTGTAATGGAAGTCACCTAAAATCAAACTACCTTTGATTTTAGGTGGCAATACCTGATAATATAATCCCCAATAATTTAAAGTATTTTTATAGTTTAACACCATGTAATTAGTTAAATATTCCTGACTAATTAGATTATTTTTTATAATAACCACGCCAAATTTTGTAGCATATAAAGCTGAATCTTTGAATAATTCAATTGGATCATCATATTCTTTTGCTTTAACATTCAATATATTATCTTCTTTATTAACCAACAAACAAATATCTAACGTATTTCCCCAAATATCTTTTAAAGACTCTATAAAATAATCACTAAATATATAAGAGTCAGCGACAATACAAAGATAGTCGGTTTTCACATGCTTTAACAAGTCAATTTGCTTTTCGGATAAACGTATAGTTTCACAATATCGAATATATTCTATATTCTTGTTTGTTTTCTGAAAATCTCTTGTTAATTTATATGTTTTGTCATTGTTACTACTATCACCGATTAAAATTTTTACTCCTGCTCTTTCAAACTTATTTGCCAATTTTTCAAGAAATTCTTGCAAGGACGCAGGTCGGTTATAAGTTGGAATAACTAATGTCATCTTATAATTGCTATAATCCACCATACTTCATAAATACCTTTCATATAATTCCTTTAAATTTTCAATCCTATAAATTAATAACTACTCATACTTATTATTAAAATAATATAAATACAACGACTAACTTCTATCTACAAAATATGCACAAATAACTTTTGCCATATAATCTAATTTATTTTGTGTCATAATTTGAGCAACACCAATCCAAAATGTATTGTTTAGAATGGTATTCGTATTGCTTAAATCCCCCACTACGCGATATGCATCTGTGTCCCTTATTTCATCGAAACATGGGTGCAGTATAATATTGCTTGCAAATAACATTCTTGTTTGAATGTTGTGTTCTTCTATATACTTAATAAGATCATTTCTATCTACATTATCTTTTACTGTAATTAAGAATCCAAACCAGCTTGGATTCGAATTTTCCTGTGGTTCAGGTAAAACTAAATAATCTTTTAAACATACAAGTTTTTCTGATAAATAAGCATGGTGTTTTCGTCTTTTTTGTGTAAACTCATCTACTTTATCAAGTTGTGCTACGCCAATTGCAGCTTGCATCTCTGTCGCTTTTAAGTTATATCCAAAATGCGAATAAACATATTTATGATCATATCCTAGTGGCAATTGACCATATTGTTTAGTAAAGCGTGACTTACATAGATTATCTTGTCCACTATTACACACACAATCTCTTCCCCAATCACGAAGGGATAAAACAATTTTGCTAAGCAATGGATTGTTCGTATAAACAGCACCACCTTCACCCGTTGTTAGATGATGAGGTGGATAAAAACTAGAAGTTGCAATATCGCCAAAAGTTCCTGTTAACTTTGTTTCACCTTTCAACGTATATTGAGAACCTAATGCATCACAATTATCTTCAATAAGCCATAGGTTATACTTTTCGCAAAATGCTTTTACTCTTTCTATATTAAATGGATTACCTAATGTATGAGCAATCATAACTGCCTTTGTTTTTGAAGAATAAGCTTCTTCTAACAGATTACAATCGATATTATAAGTATCAAGTTCCACATCTACAAATACAGGAATTGCGCCATATTGTATGATTGGCGTAATTGTTGTAGGAAATCCCGCAGCAACGCTAATCACTTCATCACCCCTTTTGATTTGTCGCTCTTTTAATAAAGGTGAAGTCAATGCCATAAAAGCTAATAAGTTAGCTGAGGATCCACTATTTACAAAGGCACAATATTTCACATTTAAATAATTTGCTAACTTCTTTTCGAATTGATCACAATATTTACCTGAAGTTAACCAAAAATCTAACGCTGAATCCACAAGATTCACCATTTCTTCTTCGTCAAATACCCTGCCTGCATAACTAATTCTATCCCCAGGCTCAAAGGCTTTATCGTTTTTAAAATTTGAATGATAATAATCTCTTACCAAATCAAGTATTTCCTGTTTTTTCATATTAATATTTATCCTTTACTATATTTTATAACTTTTTTTACATTTTCGCTATCTATTTCTACATAAAATTTATCGATATTTTTTAT
>JAWXUG010000007.1:0-26782 GCA_044432885.1 Erysipelotrichaceae bacterium
TATTTTCTAATTCTAATTGTTTTTTTGATACCTGTATACCTTTTTCAAATACAAGGGCTCCAATACCGCTTTTTCTTTTTGTCGTCAGCACCCTTCCTATTTGTCCATATCCTTTTTTATCCTTTGAGGCAAATACACGTACATAGCCTACAACTTGGTTACTTTCCTTTGCCATCACATGGATAGAAAACTGATCTTTATCATCAATATCTTGATAAGGACAGTTTTGTTCTACCACAAACACTTCATTCCTCACCTTTAAGATTTGATACAGCTCATCTAGTGTTAACTCTTGATATTTTTTTACGACAACTTCCATCGTTTCCCACCCTACTATTTTATTTTGACTGTACTTTTTCTTCAAATTTATCTTGGTTGATGATAAATCTTGTATGGCTTGCTTCCCCAATACATTCCTTTTCATCATATGCTTTTATTTCAAATGTTAATGCCCTATTCTCAATTTGAACTAGGGTTGCAGTTGCATGGACTTTCATTCCAATTGGTGTTGCCGCAATATGCGTTGTATTAATCGCAGTTCCCACTGTCGTTTGTCCTTCTTCTAAATACGTTTGTACTAGGGTTGCTGCTGTTTGTTCCATAAGCGCAATCATCATTGGTGTTGCAAACACATTGACTCTTCCACTCTTTACATATTGTGCACTATCTTGTTCACACGTTGTTTTTTCAATGGTTAAACTAATTCCTATTTCCATCCTATACACCTTCCTTTTTTCTAGTAATAAATTCACTATGTGGTAAGGTTTCTAACCAATCACAAAACAATTGCCATTCTGGTAAACGATGCGTTCTTCTTTGTGCATAAATTGTTTTTAATTGGCGATAATTTGTCGTCATTTTAGCAGTTAATTTAAAGCCTGCAGGATTAGAATAAAGAATCTCAAGATACATTTTCTTTAATCTTGTGTCCTCTTTATTCTCTTCTAATAGCGCATTATATTCAGCTACTTTTTCTTTCATAATATCAATCATTCTAGTATCTACATATTCGATATAGGCCTGATCCAAATTAAACTTTGTCATTCGATGCATTGTCGATTGAGAAGAAATAAAATCTAAAAAATGATAACGTTCAGCTTCTACCCATGCTTTGTTTGTAAAGGTTAAATCAAATTGGACAATCACTCCATTTAAAAAATTATCATGGCCCTCACCTTGTTTTGATGTAGCCAAAGCGACTACCGTTTTAGTCATTTCATCATTCACTTTACTTATGTCTGTTGCCATTGGATATTTGCTTCCTATAACCGCTTGATCCATTCCATAAATATGAACATTACTAATTACTTCATTTATCTTCATTTTTTACTCTCCTTCTTTGTTTTCAAATATATCGCTAATACTTGAATATCTGATGGGTTAATACCTGATATCCTTGAAGCATGACCGATAGTCATTGGTCGGTATAATTCCAGTTTTTGTCTTGCTTCTAAAGATAGATGTTGAATCTTTTGATAATTAATCTTTTCTGGTAATTTCACAAAATCCATTTGAGCCATACGATTAGCCTCTTTTTTTGCTTTTTCAATATAGCCTGCATACTTTGCTTCTATTTCTATTTGTTTATAACAATCTTCTTCAATTTCAAATGGAAGATACGCTACCATTCCACTTAATGTTAAATGAGGTCTAGCGATTAGTGTCGTTGCACTGACACCATCTTTTAATGATTCGTACCCACATTCATTTAGATATTTATTGATTTCACTCTTTGGTGTAAATCTTGTTTCTTCAAGTTGAACTTGATATGCCTTCACTCTTTTTTGTTGATCTACGTGTTTTTGATATCTTTGCTCACTTACCAATCCCACTTGATATCCATATTCAATTAATCGAATGGTCGCATTATCATGTCTTAACAGTAGTCTGAACTCTGCACGTGAGGTTAATAAACGATAAGGTTCTAATGTTCCTTTTGTACATAAATCATCAATCATTACCCCGATATAGGATTCGTCTTTTCTTAAAATCAAAGGATCTTTCCCATCTAATTTTAAACATGCATTAATCGCTGCCATTAATCCTTGTCCAGCAGCTTCTTCATACCCACTTGTTCCGTTGATTTGTCCTGCACAAAACAGGTTTTCTACTTTTTTATTTTCTAAATTAGGTTTTAATTGTAGTGGGTTAATTGCATCATATTCAATCGCATAGGCATATTTATCAATGATTGCATTTTCAAGCCCTGCTAATGAATGCACCATTTCCTCTTGTACCTCTTTTGGCATAGAACTTGAAAATCCTTGGATATACGTTGTGTCTAAATATTCACTTTCTGGTTCTAAAAACAATTGATGTCTTGGTTTATCAGAAAAACGTACCAGTTTATCCTCAATACTTGGACAGTATCTTGGACCTACCCCTTTTACAACACCGGAATACATGCTTGATCGATGTAAGTTTTGATGAATAATTTGGTGTGTTTTTTCATTTGTATACGTAAGATAGCAAGGCAACTGTTTCTCAAAAGGTCTAATTTTTGTTGTGCTGTCACTAAAAGCATAAAAGTCTTCACTTCCTCTTTCAAGAGAAGTTTTTGTAAAGTCAATCGAACTTGTTTTTACACGAGGTGGTGTTCCTGTTTTCAAACGAAATAACTCAATGCCACATTGTTCTAATGAATCACTTAGCAAACTAGTTGTAGGTTCATGATCTGGTCCCTCTGATGTTACTTGATCACTAATCATTGTCAAAGATTTCATATAAGTGCCTGTTGTCAATATAACTATTTTTGAGGATAACACCTGCCCATCACTTAATTTAATGCCTTTAATCACTTGATTCTCTGTTTCTATTGCGATAGCCATACCTTCGATTACATCAAGGTTCTCTTGGTTTAACAATTCTTCTTGCATCATTTTTTGATAACATAATTTATCTGATTGCACACGTAATGATTGAACTCCTGGGCCTTTAGACATATTCAACATCTTTACTTGTAATGCTGTTTTATCTGCAGTAATACCCATTTGTCCACCTAAAGCATCAATTTCTCTTACAACAATGCCTTTAGCAGGACCTCCAATTGATGGGTTACATGGCATCTTTCCTATTTCTTCAATTGATAAAGAAATAAGTGCTGTTTTTTTATTCAATCTAGCTGAAGCAAGTGCCGCCTCTATTCCGGCATGCCCTCCTCCAACAACTATAATATCGTACATATTAACCTCTCTACTCATTTGTTTTCAACAAGCTTACTTCTTTCATTTCTTTCTCAATATACACAAATTTAATTTCTATATGATAAGGGTAAAAACATTCTATATAATGTTGATACTGAAGTTGTTGTCCTAATAAACGTTTCATATTATCTTCTTCATCTTTACTGGCAATGACTGGTTGATACAAAGTTAAAATTGCCTGTTGATACCGATACCCTGTTAATAAGGTGTTTTGACAATAGTTAATCTTTGGATGATTCATCATATATCTTTTTAACAGCCTTCTTGCTTTAAGATGTTCATATTCACTATATTGCACTTCTTTGATTCTTGCTTGCACCTTATTTAAAGCGTTCATTACTTCCGCTTCTTCAAAGGATTTCTCTTTATCTTCTTGTTCAAAAAATATTGCAGCCCAAGCATCTAATCCATCTGCCTTGGCGCGTTGTAAAACCTTGCTACTTGTAAAGCTATCATACTTATCTACATAAATAAAACTTTCAACACTTTTCGATAAGGGATATCCAACATCACTTAGGTAGACAGGTGTTTGAAAAAAAGTTACTTCTTTTAAATACAAAGAAGATAATTGTTTTACCTGCGCCCCTTTCGCTATTTTATAAACTGCTTGCTTGAAGGACTCTTTATCTAAATACCCATTTAACTTTCCAAATTGATTCCACATTTTAGTTATGGACATATCATAACTATCCTGTAATCGTCCGTATCCTACAATGCCCTTTTCATTAGGTCTTTCTTTTGTCTTAGTTAAGAAAAACAATAAATCTCCTTGATGAAAATCTTGAAATTTTTTTGATGTGTTTAAACGCCAAAAATTCATCGTTTGATGTCCTCGCAAACGATGAAACTCTATCATCTTCTTATCAACTATATAAGCAATAGAACTCATAGGCCCTCCTGTTTATGTAAAGTTGAGGGACTTTGCCCTCAACCTTATTTGATAATTAAAATATTCCGTATGAATTTCCTTTTTCATCTACGCCCATACCAAGCGCTGCTGGTACTTTTGGTAAACCGGGCATCGTCATAACCTTCCCAGTTAACACAACCAAGAAGCCTGCCCCCGCAGATAATTTGACTTCTTGAACGTGAATATCAAAATCAGTAGGTCTACCTAATAACTTTTCATTATCAGATAAAGATACCGGTGTTTTTGCCATACAAATAGGCAAGTTCCCATATCCCATACTAACAAATTTTTCAATTTGTTGGCTTGCTTGTTCGCTGTATACAACCCCTTTTCCACCATATATTTTCTTTGTAATCGTTAAAATTTTATCCTCAACACTACTATCAAGGCTATATAAATAATCAAATTCATTTGGTTGATTACATAATGAAATGACTTTTTCACTTAAATCTTGCATTCCTTTTGACCCTTGTGCCCATCCATTAGATAAGGCATTAGGAATAGATTGTTCATTTAAATAGTTTTGTAAGAATCTCACTTCTTTTTCACTATCACTTGTAAATTTATTAATTGCAACTATATAAGGCACATTGTAATGCTTAATTGAATCAATATGTTTTTCTAAATTACAAATTCCTTTTTCTAATGCTTCAACATTTTCTTCTGATAATTGATCATAAGCAACCCCTCCATGCATTTTAAGCGCACGAATAGTTGCAACAATCACTACTGCATTAGGTTTTATCTCTGCCTTACGACATTTAATATCTAAAAACTTTTCTGCTCCCAAATCAGCGCCAAATCCTGCTTCTGTTACGACATAATCAGCAAGCTTTAAGGCCATTTTAGTCGCAATAATACTATTGCATCCATGAGCGATGTTCGCAAAAGGGCCACCATGAATAAGAATCGGTGTGTTTTCTAATGTTTGTACAAGATTTGGCTTTAAAGCATCCTTCATTACAACCGCTAATGATCCTTCAATTTTTAAATCTTTAACATAAACCGGTATATTATCATAGGTGTAAGCTACAATCACTTCTCTTACTCTTTTTACGAAATCATTTAAATCATTAGAAAGACATAATATTGCCATAATTTCACTTGCTACAGTAATATTGAAATGGTCTTCTCTTTCAACGCCATTCACCTTCGCCTTTTGAGCAATCGTGATGGTTCTCAACGTACGATCATTACAATCTAAGCAACGATTCCAAACCACTTTTTCAGGATCAATATTTAAAGGATTTTCTTGATAAATACTATTATCTAATAAAGCGCTAATTAAATTATTAGCTGTTGTAATAGCATGAATGTCTCCAGTAAAGTGTAGATTAATATCTTCCATTGGAATAACTTGTGCATATCCTCCACCAGTTGCTCCACCTTTTAACCCAAATACAGGACCAAGAGATGGTTCTCTTAAACAGCCCAAAACATTTTTGTTTAAACTTGCTAATCCATCTACTAATCCTATGGTCGTTGTAGACTTCCCTTCTCCAGCCTTTGTAGGAGAAATTGCTGTCACTAAAATCAATTTACCGTCTTGTTGAACTTGTAAATCATTCAGTATCGATAAATCCACTTTTGCCTTGTGTTTTCCGTATACTTCTAGATAGTCTTTGTTAATTTTGGCTTTGTTAGCGATCAATGAAATATCCTCAATAGATGCTTCTTGTGCGATTTGAATATCTGTCTTCATATTAAATCCTCTTTCTTCCCTCAATTGCTTTAATTAATGTCAATTGATCTGCATAATCTAAATGCCCGCCCATTGGTAGCCCATGAGCCAAACGAGTAACTACTACAGATTTATTTTCTAATAATTTACTAATGTACAATGCCGTGGTTTCTCCATCAATAGTTGGGTTTGTGGCAACAATGATTTCTTTTGTATTTTCATTTACCCTTGCAACAAGAGAGTCCAAGTTAATATCTTGAGGCAAAACCCCTTTACTTGCTGAAATAACCCCATTCAACACATGATATCTGCCTTTGTACTCCATTGTTTTTTCCATGGCAATGACATCTTTGGCACTTTGCACAACACATATTATACCCTCATCTCTTGTAGTATCTTTACAAATAGAGCAGGTGTCACTATCTGAAAGATGATGGCAAATATGACAATAATGAATCGAATGCTCTATATTTTTTAATACCTCTGCAAATTCCTCGCGCATATCAGAAGATGTTTCTAGTATAGAAAATGCATAACGTTCTGCTGTTTTTGCACCTACCCCTGGAAGTTGTCTAAAAAACTCAACAAGTTTTTCGAATGCTTCAGGATACATTATCCTAGTCCTGGAATTTTCATTCCACCCGCAACATTATTCATCTTTGCATCACGATCTTCTTTGGCTTTCTTTGTTGCTTCATTAACAGCCAACATGATTAAGTCTTCTAAAACTTCTTTATTATCCTTTTCTAACAACTCTTCTTCTACATAAAATGATGTCACTTGGTTTAATCCATTAACACTGCATTTTACAGCACCACTTTGTGCCGCCCCTTCATAAATAGAGGCATTTAATTCGTCTTCTACTTTCTTTATATCTTTTTGCATTTGTTGAGCTTGCTTCATTAATTTTGATAAATCCATCTTAATTCTCCTCTTTAATTTCTATATTCGCATCCCCAAACAAATCCTTTAATGCGGATGCTGTTGGATCTATTTGTTCTTTTTCTTGCGTATTTTCTAACTGGTGTTTATTAATTGTAACATCTTGAGGAAGACTTCCTTCTTCTCTTCTTTGTTTAAATAACTCTATTAATGACTTTTGTGTCCCTTGATCAATTGCATAAATCATACGATCAAGTTTTAATTCATCATGAACAAATTGATATAAACACTTATTCATATACTCTTCGTTAATTTCGTTTGCTAACGCTTCATAATCTGTGCTTACTAATATAAAACTTTGTCCTACCGCTACCAAACTTACTTCACTTAACATTCTAGCAAAACGTGCTAGTTGCATATTCATTTTTAATTCCCTTAACTGCTCAAAAGCACTTATCACGACTTCTTTTTCCTGTTTATTCGCTTGTACTAATAATCCTAACAAGAATTCCATATCATGCATAACCACTTCTTGACTAGTCACAATCTTTTCTTTTTTTGTTTCTGGTTGGCTTATTCTAACTTCTTCTACTTGATGAATTTCTTGTTGTTTAACCTCTTGTTTTACGACTTCTTTTTCTATATGAACTTTCCCAACTTCTTTTTTCACTGTTGGCACTTCAGCTCGTCTAGTCTCTTGACTACTCGCTGACACTTGGCTTATTCCTTGTGTCATGGATAGTTTCAATAACGCCATTTCAAAATAGATTTTTGGGTCCTCACAATATTTAAATTGCTCCTGTGTCTTCATTAATACTGAAATGCCATGACTTAAATTCTGTTGATCTAGTGTAGCTATCATGGTCGATGCTGTCTCTTTATTCAATAAATGAAGTATTGTTTCATCTTTTGATAAGTGATAAATTAATCCCTCTTTTAAAAGAATCAATAAATCATTAGTCAGCCGTTTAATATTTACCCCTTCTTGCATCATTTTTTCGAATTGATTTAAAGCTTCCTTCACATTCGTTTGATGACAATCATATAATAGTTTTAATTTATCCTTAGTACTTGCTACACCAAATACATCCGAAACCATTTGCACACTAACATGACTGCGGTCAAAAGCTAAACATTGTTCTAAGATACTCAACGCATCTCTTACCCCTCCATCAGCTAATTCCCCAATTAACGCTAACGCTTCTTTTTCATAAGTTACTTTTTCTTCATCCAGGATACCCATTAAACGTTTTTGAATATCTTCAATGGTTACCTTTGAAAAATTATATCGTTGGCATCTTGAAATAATGGTTGGCAATACTTTTTGTGGGTCGGTTGTAGCTAAAATGAAGATTACATACCCTGGTGGTTCTTCTAATGTTTTTAACAAAGCATTAAAAGCGCTTGTACTAAGCATATGCACTTCATCTATGATGTATATTTTATATTTTCCTATAATAGGTGTATATTTCACTTTTTCTACGATTTCACGAATTTGTTCTACACCATTATTACTAGCTGCATCTAGTTCTATGATATCCGGATGGCTCCCGTTTGTTGCTTCTTGACAACTTTCACACTTTCCACAGGGTTTTTCTGTTGATTGACAATTTACCGCTTTTGCCAACAATTTTGCCATACTTGTTTTCCCGGTTCCGCGGGGTCCACAAAATAAATAAGCATGCGATATCTTATCTTGATTAATTGCGTTTTGAATGATTTGTACAATGTGATTTTGTCCCACTACATCTTTAAATGAAACAGGACGGTATTTTCGATAAAGTGTTTTATATGACATGTTGTTCTCCCACTATCCATTATATCATTTTTAGGAGTTGTTTTATCCTTTACCTTTGTTTTTTTACTCTTTTTTCTTTGAAGAATTGCTTCAATAATTGACTTGATTCCTCTTGAATTATTCCACCTTCTATTTCTGGATAATGATTAAATCCTGGAATTTCATACATATTAAAAGTTGAGCCTAATGCGCCTCCTTTTGGTTCATAAGTTGCAAAATAGACTTTTTTAATTCGTGATTGCAAAATGGCACTTGCGCACATCGCACAAGGTTCTAAAGTAACGTATAATTCACATTCCTCAAGTCTCCATGTTCCAAGCTTTCGGCTCGCCTTTGCAATAGCAATCATTTCTGCATGATCGCTAACTCTTTGTGTCTTTTCTTTTTTATTGTATCCCTTAGCAATGCATTTCCCATCTTTAACAATGACGCATCCCACTGGAACCTCATCTAAAAGAGCTGCTTTCTCTGCTTGCTTCATTGCTTGTTTCATCCATTTTAGTTTATTACTCATTTTTAATACGCTTTCCATCAAGCACCACTTCGATTAACTTATCTTTATTATAAACTAATTTCATTGAGAAAAACGCTCTTTTCTCCTCTAATAAAGGCAAAAAATAGCGATCCCCTTCCCATAAGTTTAAGTCATAAACAGCTTGCTTATCGATCCATTTTAAAGTCCCTTCATCACTTGAAGACACCTCGCCCTCAAATTTAGTAACTTTAAATAAATGCATATATTCTATCATTTCGTCATAACAAAAAGT
The DNA here is from genome assembly GCA_044432885.1 of Erysipelotrichaceae bacterium. Taxonomy (GTDB): domain Bacteria; phylum Bacillota_I; class Bacilli_A; order Erysipelotrichales; family Erysipelotrichaceae; genus CAYJNO01. Next base: position 9,242 of record JAWXUG010000007.1, read on the forward strand.
GACGATTCCTTTATATTCATACGATAATACGTGTAAATTGGTTTCTTCCCATACCTCTCGAATCATGCACGCTTCAGGGGTTTCGTTGTTTTCAAATTTGCCCCCTACACCAATCCACTTCCCCTGGTTTAAATCTGCTGCCTTTTTATTTCTGTGCAACATTAAATATTGATTTTCTTTTTCAATATAACAAAGGCTTGTATTCATCGCTCTCTCCTATAAAAAATGGCACACACAATTAGCGGGACGTATGGCTGCTTCCTTCCGGACCTGACCAAATTAGACCATAATTGTTGTACCGTGTTTCATTATATCTTACTTATCTATCTTCTTCAAGAAGAAAGTGGTTTGCAAGAACCTTAAACCTTAAAAGCACTAGCCTTATGTATTAATCTAGCTTCTTATAATCATCTAAATTCAATTCGCGTTTTAATTCTTCTTCTGTTGGCAAATATGTCATATACTTAGAAGCAAAGATTTGTGTGTTACCTTCTGGTAAAGTGTATTTTACAACTGCGTCCGACTTATCAGCACATAATACTATTCCAATCGGTGGATTATCCCCTTCATTCTTCAATTCTCTCGTATAATAATTGACATACATTTGCATTTGTCCTAAGTCTTGATGCGTCAGCTTATCGATCTTCAAATCTATCAATACATGGCACTTCAAAATATAGTTATAAAACACCAAGTCAATATAGAAGCTCTCATCCTCTACTCTGAAATGTTTTTGTCTTGCCTCAAAGCAAAATCCTCGACCTAACTCTAATAAAAATTTTTGTAGATGATTAATGAGCGTTGTTTCTAAATCCTTTTCATAATGTTTTCCATTATGCTCTAACTCTAAAAACTCTAATACATATGGATCCTTAACAATTTTTTCATATTCTGGCTTTATCTCTTTTTCTAATACTTCATCCGCAACACTTTCTTTATCTCGACTAGCTAAAAGTCTTTCTTTGAACTTCGTATTAATCTGTCTTTCTAGTTGACGCACACTCCAATTGCTTTTTATACATTCCTGCATATACCAAATTCGACTTTCCTCATTGTTTATTTTCATAAGTGTTCTATAATGTGACCAACTTAATTCGTCACACAGTGTGTGGCGAATTGGAAACGTTATATAAAATTGCCGCATATACTTCAAATTGGTAATCGTAAAGCCTTTTCCAAATTCTTTAATCTTCCTTAATTTCTTTGATATTCAATAACCCCATCAATCATTGTTAAAATCACTTTGGTATCTTTAGTTTCTTCAACACTAGTATCTTTAATATTACGATCTAAGATTAGTATATCTGCTAATTTACCAACTTCTATGCTCCCCTTGATATGCTCTTCCTGTGTCATATAAGCGCCTTCAATACACATCATCCTTAAACACTCTTCAAGTGTTGCGCTCTCTTTATTTCCTAGGTGATAACCCTGAATTCCTTTTCTAGCAATTGCCCCGTACACACCCCAAAATGGATTGTGATGTGCGGAAGGCATATCTGAACTCATTGCGGTTCTGATACCATGATCCAAATATTGTCGAATCGGAATAAAACTTTCTTGTTTATCCTGAGGTAATAAAACATCGTATCCATCGGCTTCATTATAAATAAATGCTGGTTGTATTGCCGCAATCATGTTTGCCTCTTTCATTTTATTTAAACTATCTTCTGTTGGAAAATAAGCGTGTATTATTTGATGTCTTCTATCTTGTGGATTTGCTTGGTAAGCTTCATATATTGCATTACACGCTAATTCAATGGCTGTATCTCCCATTACATGAATTCCTACAGTCCATCCTGCATCATGAGCTTGTTTAACCCATCCTTTAAGCTTTGTTACATCCATTCTAAGTTCTACATCCCTTGGTTTATCTTCGTTTAAATACGGCCATGATTTTAAGGCAGTCTTTGAGGTTAAACCCCCATCAATCGCCATCTTCAAACCCCCTATACGCAACTTTTCATCCCCAAAGCCTGTATATACCCCATACTCTTGAATGAGACGATCAGAAAAACTTTCATCTTCATTAATAGCAAAACCATGCCAGTTAGGCATAAGGTTTGTTCTTATTTTTAATTGTTTACTATCTTTTAATTGTTGGTATGCTCTAATCATTGAAGGGTTAACTCCTGGTTCAACTACACTTGTGATTCCGTAGGTCATAAAATCATTCATGGCATGAACAATGACTTCTTCAATTTGTTTTCCTTCACCAAACTTATCTTCTTGATAAGCACTAGGCATTACATCTCTTACAAGTTGTTTCGCTGTTCTAAAAAGTAAACCGTTTGGCTCTTTAGTAAGAGGGTCTCTGCCGATTTCTCCACCTTTAGGATCCTTGGTATCTTTTGTAATATTCGCACATTTTAAAGCTGCACCATTGGCAACACAAGTTGAAAATATGCGTTCTAAAACCACAGGATTATTAGGAGATATTTCATCTAAATCTTCTTTGGTTGGCATCCTCTTCTCTTTAAATTGAGATTCAATCCATCCTCCCCCTTGTAGCCATTCCCCCGGTTTCATCTGTTCTAGTTTTAATTTAACTTGCTCTTTTAATTGTTCAATACTATCAATCCCAAAAGTAACCAAGCCCTGCATCAACATCCCCGCTTCCCACATATGAATATGAGACTCGACAATTCCTGGCATAATGGTACATCCCTTTGCATCGATTAATTTAGTTCTTTCTGTTTTCAACGATAAAACTTCTTCATCACTTCCTGTCGCAACAATTATATTCCCCTTTATCGCAACAGCTTGTAAGATGGTATTCTTTTTGTCTACTGTGTGTAAAACACCGTTATAGATAATAATATCTGGTGTGTAATCTACATAATTCATTTTTTCCCCCCTTTATATTCTTTCAGCAATCCATGCCATTTTATCAATATGTTCATTTAAGAAATCTTGGTAAGCACAATACTGATCATCAAAATACAAACGATTCATCCGCTTACAATTCCCGTTACACATCCCTTTAAAACGACATGTTTGACACAAATTCGTTTCCCTTTTCTTTTCTTTTAGAAAATTTTGCATATGTTCATCTTGATGGATTTCATCAATCGATTTATTCATGATATTTCCACCACAATATTCATCTAACACATAAAAATCACATGGGTAAATAGAACCATCACTTTCAACTACATGTTGAACTGTACAAAACCCTAACAGCCCGCATTGATAAGGAGGAACTCCTTTCAACATAGGAATCAAATTATCAAACAATCCAATGCTACGATATTGATTTAACTTAAACTCATCAAACCAATAGTTAAAAAACGCTTTATAAAACCTTGCGAAATCCCTTGGCTTTAAGGAAAATTGATTTTCTTCTTCATTTAATCCTGCTAAACAAGGGATTAATTGAATGTAGCGAATATCTTCTTTTTGATAGAACTCATATAGTCTTTTTGGATTTTGTGCTAATTGATGGGTTAAAACCGTTAATACATTAAACTCTATTTGATATTTTTTTAAGTTTTCTATTTGTTTCATCACCTGATTATAGGTTGGTTTTCCCTTTTGTCCTATTCTAAAGTAGTCATGATTTTCTTTATATCCATCTAGTGACACCCCCATTAAAAACTGGTTCTCTTTTAAAAATGGCATCCACGTTTCATCTAAGTGCATCGCATTGGTTTGAATTGCATAATGGACCTCTTGTCGATCACGCCGATTCGCTTTAACATATGCCACGAATCTCTTGAAATAATCAAGGCCTGCAATGGTAGGCTCCCCTCCTTGAAATGCAAAAGTTATACTTCCCTCATCAATGACTCTAAGTGCCTCATCTATCAATTTTTTCATTACATCATCTTTCATGATTCCTGTCGATTTAACCTCACGCAAATCACTCACATCAGCGTAAAAACAATATCTACATCTTAAATCACATAATGAAGAAGCTGGCTTAATCAAAAAACTAATCTGTTTCATTATAAAGTCTCTTTTCTATAAACTGATAAACACTATCCAGTTCTAACTCTTTTCCCACCAAATCAATAACCTGTTCAAACCCTTCTCTTTCCTTCAATTTAGAAATAAGCGAGGTTACTACACAAATAATCTTTTTTTGATGATGTTTTGATATGAAATCTCTCACTGCTGGAGGAAAGCCTTGAGCCCATAGTGGAAAAACCAATAGTATATCATCATCACTGTCTTCTTCATAAATGGATGGAATTCTCTTTTTCCCTCCTGCATAAGCTCCTGCTTTTATATAATTTAGCGGCCCTTGCCAATTGATATCATCCCTGATTTCATGGATAGAAATCTCGTATTTTTCCGCAATTGTTTTTGCGACTATTTCACTTCTTCCTGTTCTAGTATAATAGTATATGATCATCACAAATCCTCCATTTTTTCTATTATATCATATTGCACTATAAAGAATTCCTAATGAAAACGGATACATCTTTTATTGATGCACTATTTAAGATTTACTGTGCTAAAATAAACCAATATAAATAGGGTTGCTTATATGAGAAAAAATACGGTTTCGATGACTCAAGGAAATATCTATTCAGGTATGTTGCTTTTTGCGCTTCCTGTTTTTATGGGAAATTTATTTCAACAGTTTTATAGTGTCGTTGACTCTTTAATTGTTGGTAATTATCTTGGCAGCCAAGCCTTAGCCGCGGTTTCTTCCTCAGGAAATCTTATTTATTTGCTTGTCGGTTTTTTCCAAGGGATTTCTATGGGGGGTGGTGTCATTATTTCTCGCTACTTTGGTGCAAAAAACTATGATGGTTTAGAGAAATCTATTCATGTTTCAATAGGTTTTGGTATTATTGCTAGCGTTCTATTAACTCTTGTTGGGTTCTTTTTTGCACCTGTCATTCTTACGCTTATGAATACCCCTTTAAGTGTTTTACCTGACTCTATTACTTACTTTCAAATTTATTTCTTGGGTTCTTTTGGATTTGTAATGTATAACATCTTTGTTGGCATTTTACAAGCTGTGGGAGACAGTAAGACTCCTTTAATTTATTTGATTATTTCCTCTGTTATAAATATTGTTTTGGATCTTATTTTTATCGGTTTCCTTCATTATGGTGTTGGTGCTGCTGCGCTTGCTACTATCATTTCACAATTCATCAGTGCCTTCTTATGTTTTTTTAAACTGTCCTTTACAAAACAAGTTTACAAAGTCCGTCTTTCCTCTATACGCTTAGAAAAAGAAATGCTTCTACAAATTTTTAGCATTGGTATTCCCGCAGGATTTCAAAATTCAATCATATCTTTTGCCAATATTGTCGTTCAGTCTAACATTAATGGTTTTGGTGAACTTGCCATGGCAGGATGTGGTGCATATTCTAAAATAGAAGGATTTATGATGCTTCCTGTTACAAGTTTTACCCTAGCTCTAACAACCTTTGTTAGTCAAAATATCGGAGCAAATAAAATGGATAGAGTAAAAAAAGGTGCTAAATTTGGCATCCTTTGTAGTATGATATTAGCTCAGTTTATAGGTGTATTAACCTATTTCTTCGCCCCTTATTTAATTAGCTTGTTTGATACAACTCCTGAAGTCATTATTTTAGGAACAGGGCGCGCCCAAGCTTCTGCTCTGTTCTTTTTCCTAGCTGCCTATTCCCATTGCGTTGGTGCCATATTAAGAGGAGCTGGAAATTCTAAAACACCCATGGTTGTACTTTTTCTTTCTTGGTGTTTACTAAGAGTTTCTATTCTTGTATTATTAAAGCCTATATTTCCAACTATTGATTTAGTCTATTGGGTTTATCCTATCACATGGGCTTTTAGTTCTGTGTTATTTTATTATTTTTATCAAACTCGCATTGACTTAGCAAAATAAGCTTTCTTTTTCGCTCCCTTTGTCACCTTATGATAGATATAAACATATAGTCCATATATTATAAAATATAAAACATAAGTAGCTATAAACGTAAAAATGAAATATTGAAAATAGGTTAAATTATTTAAAAAAGGGCGATTCACAAGATAAAAATAGTTCCCTCCTATTATCGGGTTTAACCAATATATAAAAACTAAATAAATACTAAACCATAAACAAGCAGATTTTAATCCTTTAAAGCTTGGCCTCCAATCATAAGCAATATATACAAAAACTGGCATGGCAACTGTAATTAAATGATTAATCATATAAGAAATTCCATTAATGTGCATAAAATGATAGACATCTTTAGGATAGAATAATGACCCTATTGCAAATAAACTAAAATAAAAAATGATGTCTAATAGTTTCTTGTTTTTTGTTTTTAAAAACACTAAAGTTAAAATACTGGAAATACGACATAAATGTAGAGGCAATGATACACTAATATCAAACTGATCAAATATTGCATACCATCCATATAATAAAAATATTTGTTGAAACATTAGTACATAAAATAAAATTTTTGCAATTTTTTCTTTTTCTTGTTTAACATATCGATAATGTTTAATCATTAAACACAAAACGAATAAACAAACCCCTAAATAAACTAAATGTTCTATTGATAATATTCCCACCATAGGTGCATCACTACTATAAAAAAAGCTTAAATCCATGTATTAGCCTCCTTTGCCCTTTAAGTATCCAAATACAATGAATATAAATTGTTTTTATTTTCTCACAAAAGCATTTAAAGTTTATCTTATTTATGTGAAGTTTACGTCAACTTTTATTTAAATTTTTTTTTTATAAATCTATGTACATACTACTATTATATATTTAAAAGTCGCACCCCTTGAATCTCGTGTACGGCTTTTAAGAGAAAGTACTTATTCTTCTTTTAATTTAACAAAACCTTTGCAGGCCACGATAATTCCTAAAACAAATAACGCAATAGCAAATGATAATTGCAACATATCTCCACCTACTGTTAAACTTGTTCCGTTCAGAAGTCCTGTTATCTTTGTATACATTGTAATCGTTAATGCAGATAAAGTAACTGCTAGCATAATAACCATAGGCACCCAAAGCATTTTACCGTTTCGTTTACTCTTTTTAAAGAATACTGCACATGCAATCAATGCTAATGCGCTAAGTAATTGGTTAGCTGAACCAAATAATGGCCAAATGTTTGCATATCCTACTTGTGCCAACATATAAGCTAATATGAGTGTAAGTGCTGTTGCAAAATATTTATTGGTTAATACTTTGCGCCATCCCTCCATAGAATCATCTTCGATATTTGATGTTAAGAATAACTCTTGAAAAGAAAGTCTACCAATTCGTGCAACACTATCAAGACTAGTTAATGCAAATGCTGAAACAGCTAAATTAATTAAAGTGAACACTACTGTATAAGGTAATCCTAAAGTCTCAAGAAATCCTGCAATCCCTCCCGCAAAAACTAAAGAAGGCGTCGCGAATCCAAGAGCAGCAGCTCCTGTTGTGCCTCCTACAAAACTTGCCACAACAACCAAAGATATAACTGCTAGCAATGATTCTAACAACATTGATCCAAAAGATACTGGAAGCATTCCTCTTTCATTTTTTATTTGTTTAGAAGACGTTCCAGAGGATACCAAACTATGAAATCCTGAAACAGCACCACATGCGATTGTTACAAATAGCATTGGAAACATATATCCTATTCCCTCTACATAAAACCCATTAAATGCATTCATATTTACATCAGGATTAGCAACTAAAATCCCAATAACAGCTGCTGCTATCATAAAGATTAACAAATAACTATTAAGATAATCTCTTGGTTGCAACAATGCCCATACAGGGACAACAGAGGCTATCAAAATATAGAGAAACACAATTACATTCCATGTACTCACAGATACCCCTAAAATTGGAAAATTTAAGCCAACAATAACACCCAACACTAGTAATGCTATCGCAAGCCCTGTATTCGCCCACTTATTTAATTTTCCATACCTCAATATAAAACCTAGACCTATCGCTTCAAATATAAAGAAAGCACTTGTTGTTGCAACTGAACCATTAGCAAGATTAGTTGATGCAACATCTGAGTTACTCATAAAAGTATTAGACACTACATCCCCAAAGGCTGCGATAACCAGAATACAAAACAACCAACAAAAGACTAAAAATAAAATTTTTCCACTCTTTCCAATATATTCCTCAATAATATATCCTATTGTACGTCCTTTATTTTTTACAGAGGCATACATAGAAGCAAAATCTTGAACTGCGCCAAAAAAGATTCCTCCAAGTAAAATCCATAGTAACACAGGTACCCAACCAAATACCGCGGCAAGTATTGGCCCGCTAATTGGTCCTGCTCCTGCAATAGATGCAAATTGATGACCAAAAACCATCTGTGTATCTGCTGGAACATAGTCTACACCATCTTCATATTCATAAGCCGGTGTGGTTGCTGTCTCATCAATCCCCCATGTTTTACACAGATATCTGCCATATATAAGATAAGCTCCTCCAAGCACAACAATCGCAACCAAAAGCATTGTAATTCCGTTCATAACCTTCCCCCTTTATATCATTTATACTTTATTAATATTTACTCTAGTATTATTGAAGAGGAAAGTCAATATATTTTTATAAGCATTATCATTTTTATGCTTTGTTTTTACATTTTGTTTACATTTCTGTTTCATACAAAAATGCTCGCTAGTATATTGATTATTTATCTACTAGCGAGCGTTTTTTATTTTATATGTTGAATAGCTTCTATAACCATTTGATGGTCTTCCTCTGGTAATAAACCACTGACACAGATTGCACCAATCACACCAAATTCAGTGATAATTGGAAAGCCGCCTTCTATCAGCGCATATTCTTGTTCTTTTAATCCGTATTTTGTACTCAAAAGAGAACTATTTCCTTTTAATTTTTCAACCATAAATTTTGTAGAATGTTGAAAGTAAAGGACCATATTCTTTTTCCTTTTTAACCATTGGTCATTATCTGGTGAACATTGGTCCGATAAAAAATGAAATAAGGTTCTTCCATTAACATAGATATCAACACCTATCCTCATATTATGTTTAATTGCTTTATTCGCAATATAATTTCCAATTTTAAGTGCGATTTCGGCGTTAAATGTTTCAAAACGATACGTTTGTTCTTCTGCTAATATTTCTGCTTGTTTCATTACGTTTCCCTCCTAATAATTTTTTATTCGTGTTTTTGCGTTTCTATCCGATTTTCTTCAATTACTTCATATAAATCACTAGCTTCTTCTTTTTTGGTATGCATTGCTAATTCTATAACTTTGATTTTCAAACTTCGATTTCCAAAAATAATCGTAATTTCATCATTTACTTGAATATCTGTAGAAGGTTTCGCTATCCTCCCATTGACAATAATTCGATCATTGTCCGCTAGCTCTTTAGAGATGGCTCTTCTTTTCAAGACTCTTGCCACTTTTAAATATTTATCCACTCTCATCTTTTTGATTCCTTTCCATTTCTAACAACTCTTAAAATTAAATCTAATTCATTCTTACTTCTTGGTACTTGTATCATAATTTTTTGATTCTTGTAGGCTATTTGTAGCGTTTTACTTATTTCATTTAACATTTCAAACAATTTTACACCATCTACTTGATCACTAAAATTTTTAGTAAGCTCAATTTGTGTAGATGTTTTTGTTTCTTTAATTAATTCTACATATGTTTCATCAGCAATAAGTTCTATTTCTCTTTTTCTAAAAATTGCATACACATATTTTGGCATCTTCCCATGTCTATCTTGAATAAAGGCTTCGTATGCTAATAAGTCATCTACGTTTGTAAGACTGCGCAAATGTTTGTATACTTCAATTTTTTCATAATCATCTGGCGCATAAGCTTTTGGAATATAGGCATCTGTTTTGACTGTATTTACTTTCGCAATTTTTTCCTCAGGTTTAACAATGCCCTTTTCAACATCAATGGCTTCTTTTAACATTTCTAAATATAGATCAATTCCTACACTATCAATAAATCCTGATTGTTGTGGTCCAAGTATTTCCCCAGCCCCACGAATTGTCAAATCTCTTTGAGCAATTTTATACCCACTTCCAAGCTCGGTAAACTCCTTGATTGCTTTTAATCGTTTTTCTTGTATTTCCTTTACTTGCATATCTTTGGGTATCATCAAATAAGCATAGGCTAGCCTTGAACTTCTGCCTACCCTTCCTTTAATTTGATATAGTTGAGATAATCCAAAACGATGGGCATTTTCTATTAGGATTGTATTTGCATTCGCAATATCAATTCCAGTTTCAATGATTGTCGTACATACTAAAACTTGAATTTTGTTTTCATTAAATTGAATCATGACATCTTCAATATCTTCTTTGTTCATTTGTCCATGTACTACTGCTACGTTAATATTCGCAAATTGGTTTTGAAGTCGACGATGGATTTCATAAATTCTTTCTACATGATTATATAGATAAAATACTTGTCCATTTCTCAATAACTCTCTTTGAATGACTTCATTAATTAAACCACTTGTTTTTTCTACCACATAGGTTTGTACAGGCAATCTACTTAGTGGTGGTGTATTTAAGGTAGACAATTGCCTCATTCCAATTAAGGACATTTGCAAAGTTCTAGGAATTGGTGTTGCACTTAATGACAAAACATCTACCCCTGTTTTAATTTCTTGAATTTTTTCTTTGTGTTCTACACCAAAGCGTTGTTCCTCATCTATGATCAACAAACCTAAATCTTTAAACTCAATATCCTTGCTTAAAACACGATGTGTTCCTATTAATATATCTATTTTACCTTCTTTTAATTGTTGAATAACTTCCTTTTGTTTGGCAGGTGTTACAAATCGATTCATGACTTCAATATTTACAGCATAATGTTTAAATCTAGCAATAAAGGTTTTGTAGTGTTGTGATGATAATACCGTTGTAGGACATAAAAATGCTACCTGCTTCCCTTGATATACTGCCTTAAACGCTGCTCTTATCGAAACTTCTGTTTTACCAAATCCAACATCTCCACAAATAAGGCGATCCATAGGGAATGGTTTTTCCATATCACGTTTAACCTCTTCAATCGCAATTTCTTGATCTGGTGTTAATGGATATTCAAATTCATTCTCAAAATCAATTTGATCTTGACTATCCTTTTCATAAGCAAAGCCGATATTTTCTTTTCTTAAAGCATATAATTCTGTTAATCTTCTTGCTAATTCCTGTACATTTTCTTGTACTTTTTCTTTAGTTTTCTTCCACTTATTACTTCCTATTTTATGAAGTTTAATACTAATTCCCGTATTAGAAGCATATTTTCGAATCATGTGGAATTGTTCTAAAGGCACCAGTAACTCATCATTTTCTGCATAAACAATCTGTAAATAATCTTTATGAATCCCTTTATATTCTTTGGTAATAATCCCTATATATTGTCCTATTCCATATTGATTATGAACAACATAATCATATTTTTCTAAATCTTGATACCCATCAATGGTTGTTGCCTCCTTATATCGATTAACAAACCTTCCTTTTACCTCTTTCTTGAAATAAAGTTCATTGGATGTCACCACATATAGTTGATTAAATTCAAAGCCTTGAGGCAGTTCACTATAAACAACATTAACCCCATCTTGCAAAAAATCAAAAGCTAAATGATAGTTGATTTTCTGATTTAGTAACTCATCCATCACTTCTTGAGCATCTTGACTCTTGATTAATATTACCTTAATTGGATGTAACCCTTTTACTAATTGTTCAACTTTAAAAGATAAACTTCCCTGAGGCAAACTAATTTGCGCAACTTTTGTTTTATTTTCATTATCAAGCACATCGCTTTTTATTACATGATGATTTTTTAAATTATCTTGCCAATCCTTAAACACACTAAATCTTGCTATCATTTTATTGGCACTACTCATCTCTTGAATATAGGTCATTGTGTCTTCTAAATAGGTTTTAATATGATTTATAATCTTTTTTTCATCCATTAATAAAATGGTTGGATTACTTATATAATCCAGCATCGTATAGGTTTCTTTTAAAAAGCTATAATATAAATAAAGCCTATTCTCAGGTATTTTAAATTTTAAATCTTGTAAATCCTGTTCAAAAAGACCAGCTGATTCTGGCTTTTTTTCTATCTTTTCTATAATTGTTTTTTCAATATCAATAAGTTCTTCTTCTTTAAACATTAAAGTTGTTGCAGGAATGATGTAGGTTTCATTAATCGTTTGAATCGTTCTTTGGGTTTGTATATCAAAATAGCGAATACTTTCTACTTCAGTATCAAAAAACTCAATTCTTATTGGATGCTCATGATTAATTGAATACACATCGATAATTCCCCCACGCACACTGAATGTAAGTGGTTGATCTACCCTTGCGGTAAATTTATATCCTGATTGAATGAGTTTTTCTTTAATTTCTTGGATAGTAAATTCATCATTTACTTTTATGTTTAAGCTATTTTCTTGAAATAATTGAGGATTAGGTAGATAACGAATCAAACTTGCACTACTTGCTACTACAACCTTTACTTTATCGTTTTGCATATGATAAAGAACTTCGATGGTTTGTGCTTTATTTTCAGGAGATGAACTAATCGCTTCAACTCGTAAAGATTCCTCAGGAATAAACAAATAACATTCATCTTCTTTTAAATACTGCGTTAAATGAGCATAAAACTCTGTAGCCTCATAGGCATTATTTTTAACGATGATCATATTCTCTTTTGTATCTTGAAATCTTAAAGCAGTATAAAGAACCTCATCAATTAATGAGGTTAAGGATATCTTTTCTTTGTTAAATAAGTCAGTATTATATCCCTGCTTAAGGATTTCTTTCAACAAAAGTTCATTCATTATTTGTTATACCTATTCATCACAACATCAAACGGTTTATTAATACTTAATTTTAATGCCTTTGCAGCTTTTTCAATAGAGGCTTCATAAACTTCTAAATCTTCTTTTTTTACTTTACCTAAAACATAATCAACAATTGGAATCATTTTGTCGTTGCCAATCCCTATTCTTACTCTTCTTATTTCTTGTGTCTTTAACAACTGAATAATGTTCGCCATTCCTTTTTGACCACCAGCACTCCCTTTTTCTCTTAGTCTAATTTTACCTACCGGTAAATCTAAGTCATCATGAACGACAATAATATCTCCTATGTCAATTTTATAAAAAGAGGCACATTTTAATACTGCTTCCCCCGATAAATTCATATAGGTTTGTGGCTTCATTAAAATTACTTTTTCATCCTTCACCATAACGCTTGTAATATGTGCGTCAAATTTGTTGGTTGTTATATTTGCCTCCAACATCTTCGCAAGCTGATCCATTACATCAAACCCTGCATTATGTCTTGTTTTTTCATATTCCCTACCAGGGTTTCCCAGTCCTACTATTAACTTCATTTTTACTCCTCTTTTAATAAAATTTCTATGGCTTCATCTACTGTATCAACTAAAATTTTCGCATGATTTTCTATTCCTTTGTGTTTCTTAATTCCAAATCCATTAAAATGTTCTAGCATCTCATAATCGTTTTCTGAATCTCCTATGCTATACATATCTTCATTTTTTATTTGATAATAGCTTTGTATTTCTTTTAATGCCTCACATTTATTAGCTCCCTTTATCGTCAAATCAAAATACATACTACTTCCTGATATTTCAAAAATATCTGAAAAATTTTTTTCAATTATCTTTCTTGCATGAGCGGTATTTTCTTTATCAAAACCAACAATTTCAATCATTAATACATCTTGATTATGATACCTTTTTTCCAATGTTTCTTGCAATAAAAAGGATCTTATGAACCACAAAATAAAACTAATTTTTCTATTTTGATGTGAAAAAGCCGTGTATCTTTTGTTTTCATCAAATGTTGAAAAATGTGCTACTTCATTTTTTAATAAACCATACACTTCATCTGTTAGTGTATTTGAAATAGTTTTTTTTATCGTATAATCATTGGTTTCAATCCATGCACCATTTGTCGCAATTAGCATATCTTTTTCAAATCGATATTTTTTGCATGCTGCATCTAATATTTGCTTGTTTCTTCCTGTTGCGATAATAAATTGGTTTTCTTTACGAAATCGGTTAATTGCTTGTCTATTTTTTTCTGTAAGTTTAAATTTTTGAAACAGGGTTCCATCAAAATCACTCGCTAATATTTTCTTCATTTTCTTCTTCCTTAATTAAAGAACTAATATTTACCAAATTAATCACTTTTTTCCCTAAGTTTGACGTTTTAAATACTTCTATTTCTTCCATTACCAAGGAAAAATCTTCTTCCTCTCTTCTTATCAAAATGGATGCGTATAAACATGCCCCTGTTTTTTTATATAATCCAATCATTTGTTTAGCATAAATTGAATCATAATTTCCTTCTAATAAATTTTTGAATGCTTCTCCTTGTGTTTCTTCATTAAAATATACAGGACGATACCCTTCATATAATTCAAAAAACATATGATCTTCTAATACTTCTCTTGTTTCCATAATCTTTTCATCTACTTTTTTTAATGTTTCGCTATCTTGTTGTGAATATAATGTTAGTGTAATTAAAAAATATAAATAGTAATAACTATCTTCATTTAGTGTAATTTTCTTTTGATCATATTCACCTTTTCCATTATAAATTAAAGAGGATATATTTATTTCTTCTAATAATCTGTCATATTTCTGTTTTTGTTTATGTAAAATTGCTCCATATAATTCTATAATTTTTCCTTTGGTGATAAATTCTTCATCTTTTAAATTTTCATAATAGGCTTCCATTTTTTTTAAAAACAGTTCTTCTTCATCCAAACTTTCAATACAATCAATATATTTTTTATTCTTTTTGTTTCTTTTCTTCAGATTAATAATTAAATAAAGTAAATATGCAACTATCGCTAAACCTAAAATTGAAATAATATCCATTTATTTTTCCTCTTTCTTTTTTCTAATAACTAATTCTTTATATCCTGTTGTTTTATCTTCTTCTCTTGTAAATACTTGATTTTCTAATTCTAAGATAATAATCTCTGCCGTGGTATTAATGAAACAACCCTCACATAGATGTCCTCCAATAGTATTTAAGCCTACATCACTCAAACTAATGTGTAGATGACTTCCATTTTTAGAAACTGTTCCCATCAATGAAACAATTTCGTATTCTTTTTTTTCATGGTATTTACTATTACCATCAGCTTTTCTTATATGGATTTCATATAAACATCCAACTCCTGATAAAATACATCCTGCTTCTATTTGATGTTTATTTGCATAGTTGTTAATTTCTTTGATTAAATCTTGTCCATAGGTTAATCTAATTGCATGTGTTTTCATATTTTTTCCTCATACCTCTATTATAGAAAAAAAGAATGTTATTCACACTCTTTTTCTTCTTTTTCTTTAACATATTTAATAACTAAGTGACGATATCTTCCTTCACCAGAACTTTCTGTTTTAATATTTGGCATATCTGTCAAATATTGGTGAATAACTTTTCTTTCATCATTTGGCATTGGATCAAGTGCTGCATCAATTTTAGTACGCTTTACATTTCTAGCTACTCTTTGAGCAATTCTTTTTACCTTAGCATAACGATCTACTTTGTAATTATTAATATCTACCATTACAAATATTTTTGCTTTAAAATAACTATTTACTGCACCTTTTAATACCGTATTTACAGCATGTAATGTTTGTCCAGCTTTACCAATAATAATGGCATTATTTTCAGCATCTAAAATAACTTTATATCCATTTGGTTCTTCAATAATTTCAATTGCTACTTCTTGGTTTAACTCCATAAAGAAATTTCCAAGATAATCAAAGATAAATTCTTTAACATCATGTGCTGTATATGCTTCTACAGTAACTGAATTTCCAAGTCCTAAAATACCTTTTTTTTCTTCAATTACATTATAAACAATATCTTTTATTTGACATTGTTTTTCGGATGCAATTTTTTCTAATACATCATCAATTGACTTTCCAGTGAATTTTTCCATATTTTTGCCTCCTAAGATTGTGCTTCTTTATGTTTGTTTGTAATGATATTTAATACAATTGTTTTTATTACAATTACAAGTGAAGAAATAATCCAATAGATACTCATCGCTGCTGGCCATGCAATTGCCATAACTGCAATTACGATTAACATTGTGTAAACTGTACTTCCTCCTGCTTGTTTTGTTGGTACATATTTTTTATGAGCTTTTTCTGCTTCTTCTTTAGCTTTTCTATTTGCCAAGATTGTTGGCATCTTCATTGATAAGAATTGACATCCTACCATCATAGCAAATAAAGCAATATAACCAAATTGTCCTGATGTTACTCCATCAAGTGGAGATATTTCTAAACTCATTCCTAAGAATGATCCTGTTGCTACGGCTTGTGATCTTTGTACTGCTTGATACATTGCGATTAATATTGGAAATTGAATGAATAATGATAAAATTGTTGCGAAAGGATTAACTCCATGTTTCTTATATAATGCATTAATTTCTTGCGCTTGTCTATTTTTTGATGCATCATCTGTTTTTCCTTCGTATTTTTTAGTAATACGATTCATTTCTGGTTGAAGTTCTGTCATTTTTTGTTGTGCGATATTTGATTTAAATGTAAATAAAATGACTAATGTATTTACAAAAGCGGTAACTACTGCTACAGCAACTGCAACACCAACACTTTCTGGAAATAATGGTGTTAAGTAATTTACAGCTTTAGCAATTGGATATACCAATAAAGCTGAGAAAAAACCTTCTCCATCCAACATTGATTGGAATGTTGTATCTGTTGTTATTTGAATATATTTTCCTGTATCAGGATCTGTTGGTATTGAGCATCCTGATAATAAGAATAATGCTGCAATCCCCATTAATAATATAATTATTTTCTTTTTATTCATTTCTTTTCTCCTTAACTGACTCTTATATTTTAACTGTTTTAATCAGTCTTTCCAAGTCTTTTTTGTTTACATCATAAGATTGCTCTTTAAATTTTGCCTTTGCGATGATAATTGCATCCATCTCCAGTTGATTAAAGTTAATTGTTTCTTGAATCATCATTCTTAATTGTCTTTTTATTTTATTTCTAATCACTGCATTTCCCATCTTTTTACTCATCGAAATTCCTATACGAGCTTTTTCTTCATTTTTCTTATTATAATATAAGACAAATGTTAAATTAGTTACAGTTCTTCTTTTTCTGATAATTTTTTGAAACTCTTCACTTTTCTTTATTCTATTTTCTTTTTTCATTAAATAATAAAAAAGTCACCTTACGGTAACTTTTATGCCGACAATGTCTTTCTGCCTTTTGAACGACGTCTAGCTAGTACTTTTCTACCGCCAACTGTTTTCATTCTGGCTCTGAAACCGTGGACTTTTTGGTGTTTTCTTTTGCTCGGTTGATATGTTCTTTTCATATGAAAGCCACCTCCAGTTCTTTTAATATATAGAGCAATGCTTTGTAATGATAAAACAAATCATAGTAAAAGTCAATATAATTAGAAAATTTATTGTTTAATACTTAATTTGCAAAGTAAGTGCAACCTTAGGATAGAGATAACTTAGCGAATCAATTTTTCAAAGAGAGTAGCAGTAACTTAATGATTTATTTTATACTTTCATAAAAAACCATTTTAACT
>JAWXUG010000008.1:0-24756 GCA_044432885.1 Erysipelotrichaceae bacterium
CACACTGTTGGCAAATTCCTTGTCCTGGATCTTGAATGAGTGGGTAGCCAGCATCACTGATTAACGCAA
Source organism: Erysipelotrichaceae bacterium (assembly GCA_044432885.1). Taxonomy (GTDB): domain Bacteria; phylum Bacillota_I; class Bacilli_A; order Erysipelotrichales; family Erysipelotrichaceae; genus CAYJNO01. Next base: position 70 of record JAWXUG010000008.1, read on the forward strand.
TATTTTTTCCTTGATTTAATAATTGTAATAAGCCTTCACTACTTTGTTTCTCATTAAAATTATGGTGGGCAACTAATTTTGTATGAATATCAAAATGTTGAAGTAACTTCTTACTATTACGTGTATCTTCAGCAGCAATCACATCTACATCTTTTAAAATTTCTATTGCCCTTGGTGTTAACTCATTTAAATTCCCAATAGGTGTCGCCACAAGATATAAAGTAGGTCTTTCATTAATAAAACTCTTTTGGCGTTTCACTAATATTCTCCTTTAGCCTTTAATTCATCTAATGTGACAAAGAAAGATGTTTCATGATTTTCCAATTTACACATCTTAGAAATGACATTCATGCTAGTTAAACGATATCTCTTGCCTTCATATTGCACCTGAGCATTAAGTTTCGGTGTATTTTTTCTTAGCTCTTTGTAAGCCTCATCTTCAAATTTTAAGCAGCACATTAATTTGCCACATTGTCCACTTAATTTCTGTGTATTTAATGCCAATAATTGATTTTTTGCCATATTGATAGAAACAATATCAAAATCTTCTAAGAACTTTGAACAGCACGTTTCTCTACCACAAATCCCAATGCCTCCAACAATCTTCGCTTTATCTCGTGATCCTATTTGTCTTAAATCAATACGACAATGGAATATAGCTGCTAAATTTTTTAATAATTCGCGAAAATCCACACGCTCATCTGCCACATAAACAAATGTAATTTTATTGCGATCAAGGGTATACTCACCACTAATTAGTTTCATATCAAGTTTTAATTTTGATATTTCTAATTCGCATTTTTTTAACGCTTCTTTCGCATCTTTTAAATTCTGTGTATGTTGTGAGCGATCATCACTGCTTGCCTTTCTTAAAATAGGCTTTAACTCTAATTTAGAACTGTATTCACTAATAGGTCTTAATGGAGAAATTAACTCTCCCAATTCAAGTCCTCTAGCCGTTTCCACTACGACAAAATCTCCATATTCTAATGTTTCATTGTTTGTTCCAAAATTATATGACTTATTCGCTAATTTAAAACGGATAGAAACAAAATATTGAAATGTATTTTCCATGTTACCTTCCTTTCAATTGACTAATCCATCGATCCATTAATAATCGATAATCATAGCTTTTATTTATTTTTTCTTTGATACTTAATGTATTTTGTAAAGCATCCTCCAAGATTGCAGACGATTCTTGTATGCGAGCTACTTCTTGATTATACCACGATTGCTTAGCTATGTAAGGAGTCTTTAACTCTGCTAAAAAGATACTTACTAAACGTAATAACCATTTCATCGTTTTCATCTCTAAATCTTTATCTTTATAGACTAATAATTCTTGATGAATATCAAACAAGTATTCATCTAATCGATTTGGATAATATTTTAACCACTCTTTAAAGAAATAGAAAGCTGATTGAAATGCTTCATTTTCTACGATCGTTTCATCATAGCAGTTCATTGTTTTTGATAAATAGTAAGCTTCCAATTCATCTGTTTGATGCTCCTGATATATTTTTTGAACAAGACGAGGATCTTGATACTTAAAATTTAAAACAATGCATCTTGAAATAATCGTATCTAATACTTTTTCTAAACTCTCTGCAATTAAGATTGCATAAGTATCTTCTCCATTTGGTTCTTCTAAAAATTTAAGCAAACTATTTAAAGAAGCAATACTCGTATTTTCAATTAAGTGAATAATATAAATTTTTTTCCCTGCCACCTCATTTGCACTTAACATAAAATGCTTTTGCAAACGATCAATGTCTTCTTTCTTTATCGTATCCTGACTTCCATCTATAAAGGTTAAATCCGTATACTGTTTTTCTTTAATACGTCTACACGTATTACAAGATTCACAAGCAAGCTTGCCTTCCACAATACTTTGCGCCAAGAAAAAAGCAGTCTCTAATTTGAGCTTGGGATTATTGCCAGTAAGTAAATAACTATGTGCTAAACGTCCTTGTTTAAAGGCATTATCAATGACTTGATAAATCGTTGGTTGTAAGCTTCTTAATTCTTGATTAACCATGAATGATCGCTAATATTTTCTTCAATGCATCTTCTATCACTTGTTCTACTTCTTGACTTGCATCAACCACAACCATACGATCTTCAAATTTCTTTAAGACAGCTTGATATCCTTGGCTTACTTCATGATGAAAATCTAAAGATTCTTGATCTAGTCGATCTTTAAATGTTCTTGACTGGATACGTTTTAATCCTTCCGCTTCATCTAAAGCCAAGAATATTGTTTTTTCTGGGAAATAATTTTCAATTGCAAATTGATTAATACTTAAAACTTCATCAAAACCAATCGCTCTACCATAACCCTGATAAGCTAGACTGGAATCAATAAAGCGATCACATATAACCACTTTCCCCTCTTCAATTGCCGGTAGTACTTTTTCTACTAAATGTTGTCTTCTTGATGCTGCATAAAGTAATGCTTCTGTTTTTGCATCCATACTTGTATGCTCAGGATTTAAAATAATATCTCTAATCTTTTCTGCGATTTTGCTTCCCCCTGGCTCTCTTGTATAAAGACATGCGATATTCATCTCTTTCAACTTTTCAAAAACAGCTTTGGAAACAGTTGTCTTTCCACTTCCATCAGGCCCTTCAAAAGTTATAAACCATCCTTTTTTCATACATTCTCCCTATTTTATGACGTATACATTGTCTGTATACATCGCTAATTCATCGTTATCTATTATTATACATTGATTTACTCAATTAGTATAGAAAAACCATAGCATGCGCTATGGTCTTTGACGATTATTCTTGAGCTCCCTTTTCATCTTTTACAAAGGCGTATATATCATTTTCTCTGGCTTTATCTTCTTCTTTTACTTTCCCAACAGGACAAGTATATACAACGAATTCCTCATCTAAATCAAGATTAAACATCGGTGCACAGTATTCATGATCAAATGCAGCAATTGCACAGATGCCTAAGCCGACACTCTCACAAGCCATATAAAGGTTTTGACCAATATGACCAACATCGATTAAAGCAGGACGATGGGCATTTACACCATACCTCCATTCACAACGATAGCCAACCATTGCCCAGTAGAACACCACATTTCCCTTAGCAGCCCATGTTTGTCCCATTAGTGAGCGAGCAACACTATTTTGATAATCATCTATTTCTTTAATAAATTCTATCTCATTACTCATCGGTAAATAATGATAGGCTCCATCTTTTAATCCTTCCACATTACGAATGGCTAAATAAGTTTCATAGGCATGTCTCGCACCTCCAGATGGCACTGTTCTAAGGGTTGCATAATTATTGCCTCGTATGGATTTCACCCCTTGTGTTGCCCATAATAAGTACGATAGTTCTAATAAACTCATTGTTTCATTAGTATAAATACGACGACTACAACGATTATACAAGAGCGATAAAAAGTCATTGTTCATTGATAAGTCTTTAAAATTCATCGGTAAGGCTATTTGATTCTCACTCATTTTCTTTTTTACAAGTGGAGGTTGTGGCAATTTCTTCACTTGATCACTTGGAAATTCATCTGTTTTATCCCAGCCACATACAAAGTCTCTTCCCTTTTTAATTAATGATTGATATCTATCCATAAGTACCTACTTTCTACTACTTATTATAGTATTTTTCACTGACATATATCCGCTATTTTAAACAATTTTCACTATTTTCCTCTTTTTTATCATTTTTTTCATTTACAAGCTAAAAGACACTTTTTTGGTTGACAAGGGATAGGCGGTTTGCTATTATTAATAAGCATTCGATGGAAGCAGTTTAATATGGGCCTGTAGCTCAGGTGGTTAGAGCGCACCCCTGATAAGGGTGAGGTCGTTGGTTCAAGTCCATTCAGGCCCACCATCGAATTAAATATACATGGGGTATTAGCTCAGTTGGGAGAGCACTTGCCTTGCACGCAGGGGGTCAGCGGTTCGAGCCCGCTATGCTCCACCATTGTATAATCTTAAGTCCGAGTATTCGGACTTTTTTTGTTATTAAAGATATTTATAGATATGGGGTTGCGCTTGCTAAACATTAACACATATGCAACTCTATAAATTAAGCACCAAATTGCCGGATGAATTTGCGCCAAATTGCCGAACAGATTTGCGCCAAATTGCCGTTTTTAATTGAATTACCATCCTTTTCATGTTATTATACCGTAAAAGAGGACATGTTATGAATGAATATAAACCACGTATAGCAGATAGATTAATTACTAAAAAATTAAGTTCGAAAGGCGCGATATTAGTAGAAGGGCCAAAATGGTGTGGAAAAACGACAACATCAGAACAAATAGCCAAAAGCATACTATACATGGATAACCCAGATGAACAAGAACAAAATTTACAACTTTCCAATATCAAGCCACGCTTGTTATTGAAAGGGGATACCCCAAGACTAATAGATGAATGGCAAATAGCTCCAAAATTATGGGATGCTGTTAGATTTGAAGTGGATCACCGTAGAATAGAGGGACAGTTTATTTTGACTGGATCTTCAGTTCCACCGAATTATGATGATGTCAAACATACAGGGACTGGTAGATTTGCATGGATTTTAATGTATCCTATGAGCCTTTTTGAATCAGGAGAATCTAATGGTGCAGTTAGTTTACATGATTTGTTTGAAGGGAAAAAGGATATTTTCGGAACTACTCAGCTCTCTCTAGAAGATATTGCGTTTTTATCTTGCAGAGGAGGATGGCCACGAGCCACTTTCCAAAATACTGAAATTTCACTAGAGCATGCTTTTGATTATTATGATTCTATTATAAAATCAGACATATCTAGCGTTGATAATATTTTACGGAATCCAGAAAGAGCTAGGAATATTATGCGTTCTTATGCAAGAAATCAAGGTACTCAGGTTTCAATAGAAACAATTAGACGAGATATTATTTCAAATGATAACATGCAACTAAACTCAGATACTGTTTCCTCATATTTAAATGCACTGAAAAAAATATTTGTTATACACGATGTAACTTCATGGAATCCAAACCTTCGCTCAAAAACTGCGATTAGATCAGCGAATACAAGATATTTTATTGATCCATCTATTGCAACTGCCGCTTTAGGATTGGGACCTAATGATTTATTAAATGATCTTAAAACTTTTGGTTTGATATTTGAAACAATGTGCATCAGAGATTTAAAGGTATACGCATCGATTAATAACGGAATAATTTACCATTACAGAGACAAAAATGGCTTAGAATGCGATGCTGTACTACATTTAAGAAATGGAGCATACGGATTAATCGAGATAAAATTAGGTGGAGATAAACTGATTCAAGAAGCAATTTCTACATTAAAAAAATTAGAAGAAAAAATAGATACGACAAAAATGAAAATACCTTCATTTTTAATGGTTTTAGTAGCTAACGGTACCTATGCGTATCAACGAGAAGACGGAATATATATAGTGCCAATAGGTTGTTTGAGAGATTAATCTACCCTAAGATAATAAATGAAAATCGCTATTTTACTAAGTCAATAAAATATATCTTCCCAGTTTTATTTTATATCTACGAGTTCAATCGCATAGCTCTATTCCATTGTATAATCTTAAGTCCGACTATTCGGGCTTTTTATATATTTTAGTCCTTTAACAAAAAACTTTCATCCATCATAAACAAATTATATCAATTGAAAAAAGTATCATCAAAACTTGTTTATATCATATTATATATATAAGTTTGTTGAACCGATATTCTAAATTAATGAAATGTTTATCTGTTAACTCCCTATTTGCACATGTATTGTCACTTGTAACACACTTTTCAAGGGAATAATCTATGAAATTTCACACTTTTTCAAGCCAAATATTGAAAAATCGCTATTTTCATATACATATTTCCTATTTATAAATAAAAATAATATTCTTGTCTAAACAAATACTATAATCATATTGTAAAACTTAAAAAGCATCCACATAAGTAAATGCTTTTTGAAGATATTATGCTTTTGTTTTCTTATCAGAAGATTTTTTCTTTTTAATAAAGTATATTGCTAATATTGCCACTACTATCACAACACTACCAATTATCATAAATATTAAATTTGAACCATCGATAAAGCCTTCTATTTGTTGATTGTTAGGATTATAAGCATCAAGTGCTTCTTCGCTCTTTTGCACTTGTACCTCTTCAGGAATAGCTTCCCCTGATGATATGGAAACAAAGTTTCTGGAAAAAGAATCTCCAATCATCAATTGATTATCATAGATAATCACTCCTGTTGGCATTATCAATAAATCCGATTGATAGATTGTTTCTACTTCTCCCTCATAAATGCGTCGAATAGCACCATTTCCAGTGTCTGCTATATAAATCACACCGTCCTCGACATAAATCCCTTGAGGACAGTTAAATGTGGCCTCTAATATAGTTCCATCACTAAAGCCTGCAATCCATTCATCTTCCACTTGCATCGCAACCCCTGCTACAACACTTATTTCATTATTTGTTACTTTTAAAATTTGATTAGTTTCTATATCTGTTATATAAAGAGAACCATTATCCCAGCAAATGCCGACTGGTGCATTTAAGCCATCAATATAAGTAGATACTTCTCCATCAATCGTGATTTTCCTTATAGCCCCATTTCCAGTATCTGCAACTAATAAGTTACCATCATCATCTATCGCTAAACCATTTGGTAAATAAAATAAACTAGTCTCAACATTTCCATTCACATAACCAGAAACACGATCCCCTGCATATGTAGAAGATAATCCATCTTTAATAAAGCGCAACATATTATTTTGAGTGTCACTTACAATGATTCCACCATTCCAACTAAGCGCCATGAAAGGATCATCGAACAAAGAATATTCCACTTTACCATTAACCAAACCACCTTGAGGAATATTGGCAATTAAGTTTTCATTCCCGGCGATAAAAGTAAGTGTTTTCCCATCATACTGATAAATCATATTGGAGTAATCATCGACAACATACAGTGTTTCTCCATCTGAATAAAAACCACTTGCGTTAATATCCGTAAAATCGATATCTTCAGCCAAAACATTCATCGATGCACAAAACAGCATCATCAGTGTAACAATCATTTTAAATAATCTCTTCATTGCCATACCCCTATTTTTTTATCCCTTTAAGTCGATATACTTGTACAGGTTCAATCTTCCCTTTTAGTTTCATTTTTTCTTCCAATGCTTCATATTCTAATAAATCTTTCACTTCATCAATGACCTGTTGACTGACATTAATACATCCTTTAGGTGCAATTGATTCAAATCGTTGCCCTGTATTAACGGTATCTCCAATCGCTGTAAAGTCCATTCGATCTTCAGATCCAATATTACCTACAACTGCTGTTCCATAATGGATTCCTATTCCAAAAGAAATATTTTCATCATTAATTTCTTTCTTTACTCTTTCAGCCATTTCTAGTGCTGCTAAACATGCCTGATATACAGGATTAGCACACGGTAGCGGTGCCCCCCAAAAAGCCATCGTTGCATCTCCGATAAATTTATCTAATGTGCCTCCATGATTTTTAATACAGCTACTTGTCAATGTCAAATATTCATTTAACATTTTAACTACCTCTTGAGGTGTTAATCTCTCTGACAAGGTAGTAAATCCTCGAATATCGACAAACATCACGGCAATTTTAAATTCCTTCCCTTCAAGTCCCAACGAATCAGAATCTTCTTTCAATAATTCATCAATGATTGAATTATCAACATACCTTGAGAAGGTACTCATAATCTCTTGTTTCTTTCTTCTTTCAATAAGATAATTAACCATTACACTACATATAAATCCAAGTGAAATTCCAAATAAGAACGTTAGAATTTCAATTAAATACCCTGCAGTATATAAATATTGTGATCCATAAATTGCCCCTATACACATAATCGCAGTCGCAACTAATGCCTGCATCAGCTTTGACTTCATAAATATATAAGTGCTAATAAAGGTTAAAATTAATGAAATCACTGTACTTAAACTAACATAAGAAACTTTATCTGTTCCAGCTATCATTGCATCGGTTACATTGGCTAAGTATTCGATTCCATACATTCTTGTCGAACGATCAGTTGATGTAATAAAATAATCCATGGAACTTGCTTCATATACCCCAATTAACACTACACGATCTTTTAAAATTTCTGGATCATAATTACCTTCGATAATATCCGCTACCGAGTAGGTATAATAATCACCTGGCTCACGACTATAGTCAACATACCAAAATCCATCTGCACTTAAAGTAGGCATGAAATCAGCCTCTAAATTATGATATTCACTATATAGTTTATATAACTCATAAGGCAAGGAATAAATTTCCTCCCCATCAAATTCGATAGACCACAAATGATGTCTTAATATCCCATCTTCATCATACATTGCATTCACATGTCCTACTTTCGCATTAAAAGCTTCATAAGGCATATCTGTGCTATATATTCGATAGTTATTCATATAAACTTCACCAGTATCGCTAGTACTTATCCCAACATCAAAATTCGCTGAGCAAGCAAGTACGACATTGTCATAATCATCTAGTGTTTCAATCAAACGGCCATCCTCATAGCTATCTGTTTCACCGGCATAAATGACATCAATCCCTATCGCTGCTGGCTGATATTCTTCGTCCATATTTAATATATCAATCACATCTGCCATAATACTTCTAGGCCATGGTAATGCACCTAATTGTTCCAATGCATAATCATCCATTCCAATGACAACAATCTCACCTTTATCATAGGAGGTTTGATTGTAAAGATTATCTGAAAGTAAATTTCTAAAATAATATCCAACATCACTCAATGTAAAAATAAGCGTTACAAAAGTAATAACGACTGCTATTTGAAATGCATAACTAATACGCTTCTTTGGGTTAGCCATTATCACTACCTGATGAATCTGTCCAATCTAATGTTAAATTACTTGTAACACTACTAGAAAAGTCATAAGCTGTATCACTTACCATCCAAATTCCTGCACTAGTCGGCATCAATAATGGCTCACTGATAACTTCGTTTTCACTAACGGTTTGAGTAGCAAAAACAACTGATTTATAAGTATAAGTTACTGTATAATTTTGTACAGTAGGGGTTGTGCTTTCTTCAGTGCTATCGTCACTTCCTACAGTTGTTGATGTTGCTGTTGGGCTTGGTGTTACAGCAGGTGTTGGACTTGGATCAATTGGATTAGCCAATGTATCCAAAGTTTGTTCATTAGACTGATTTAAACTATTTTTTTCATCTAATGCTTGGCTTATGGCTGATTCATCCTCCTTCAACTTTTCTTCTGCACCCTCTATAATATTGTCAATTTCTTCTTGAGTAAAACCTGCATTTAATAGTCGATTTTGTATTTCTTCACTATTTTTTATCACTATTGCAGCAAATCCATTGATGTCATCTGTACTAAGACGTGTTAATCTACTTTCGATTTCCTCTGTATTATTCGTAGTATCAGATTCCCCATCTTCCAACATTTTACTTATTAAATCAAATCGATATCCCGCTTCTAATTGAGCAGCTAATTCTTGATACTTTGCACTTGTTTCCACATATTGTAAATCTACTTTACCCTCTAATAGAGTTAAACTAAAATAGGTTGAACGATCAACTAAAGTTTGACTACTCGCAATTCCTAAAGTTCCTCTAATTCCTGTGGTCATCGTAGAACTTGTAATCTTTAAACTTTCATCATCCACAAAAGACTCACTAATATTAAATAACAAACTACCATTTTCTAATATGATTTCTAATTCATCGCCCTTTTTCTTAACAATGACAGAGGTATCATAATCTAGTTTAATAAAGCCATTTTTATCTAGTGATATCCAAGCATAACTTTCATACGTTTGTACACTATAGCCATTATATAACTTAGAATTTTCACGTAGAGTTAACTCTCTTCCTGCCGCATTATTAATAGTGATTTCACCTTCATATTCTTCTAGTGTAATTATTTTACCTACATAGTCTTCTTCACTTGTCACATCTGTTTCTACATCCTCATCCAAAGCATAAACCGTTGGTGTGATACATATCAGTAAAATGAAGACTAACATAACTGTTTTTATCCAATTCTTAAAGTTATTCATATTAATTAGCCCCCGACATTGTAATAGTTGTAGCACTATCTACATAGAAATTGATATTTCCTTTATAAACTACAGAATCTTCTTCAATTTCAAATGAGTCCATTGAAGAGTATCTTTCATTAGCATTTAAGTTAATCATTGTTCCTGCTGCAATGCTACTGCTTAATTGATTATCATAAGTAAATGTGAATGATCCATTTGCATTCCCACTACCTGTTACAGTAACGACAACTTCACCTAGGCTAATATTATCATCATAACTTAATAGATAATCCTCATTTGCTAATAAGGTTGAGCTAATTGTCTTTGTCGTTGCTAATCCTGTATATACTTCACCACTTGTATCAACCACAAAATCGTTAATATCTAATGTGCGCCCTGTAATTGTAAAAGTATACTCTAATGAACTTTCACAGTTGTTTTTACCTGTAATCATAATCGTCGCTGTTCCTACTTCTTTATTAGATGTGTAACTTACATCATAATTTGATACATCTAAACTTGAGTTAATTATTTTTTCTATAGCTTCATTTTTATAAGTTTCAGTATCTAAATTTAAAGTAAAGTCACTTTCACTAAGCGTTCTTTCAACCACTTCAAATGTTTTATTAAAACTACCCGTAGCATTGTTTTTACCAGTGACACTCATTGTAACTGTTCCTATGTTTATTCCATTTTCATATTCATAGCTAACATCATAATCATCTGTTGTAATATAGTAATAGTCCGAATTAGAAGTTACTGTTTTCTCAATTAAACTTCCTGTATATATTTCATCCTCTAAATTAAAGTCAAAATAATCTGCCTTTAATGTTCTTGCAACAATCTTAAATGAAGTCCCAAACGTCCCATAATAATTGCCAATGCCTGAGATTTTGAAATTATAAGTACCAATATCTGTGTGGTTTCCAGTATAAGTGATTTGATAATCATCCTCTTCTAGTATTGTATCTTCAATAGTGAGTCCTATTGGCTCACCCGTATACTCAAACATTCCAATACTATTGTTTATTTCATAGATGGTAAAATAATCCAATGAGATTGGCTTTTGATTTATATAAAATTTAATATCAAATGAACCGGTTGCATTATTTTTCCCTGTGACGCTCATTGTAGCAGTTCCGGCATCTGTATTAGATGTGTAACTTATCTCATAATCTTCTTCTGGAATAGAAGTTTCATAATAATCCTCAATGGTTATTAAATCACCGTTATATACAATTTCATCATCTGTATAAATATCCGTTTCATCTTGTTTTAATTCCATATTGATATTAAAGTCATCTATAGTAATGGTATATGCAACAATATTAAAGGTATAGGTTATATCCTTGGTGTAATTACCCTTACTTTTAATTTCTATTGTTGCTGTACCAATTTCTGTATTATCTGAATAAACTACATCGTATCCACTTGTTGGAATACTAGTGGTTACAGTAGGTTTTATTTCACTTCCTGTATACGCTTTATCACTTTCATCGACTGTGAAATCAGCAGCTGTGATTGGCTTTTGTGCAATCTTAAATTCATATGTATAAGCACCTGTAGTATAAACACTATTAGCAGTCATTGTTACACTTGCAGTCCCTGCGTTAATACGATTTTCATAACTTGTACTATATTGACTACTACTCACAAGAAGTGGGGTAATCGTCAATGAGTGTTCATTTCCTGTATAAATCAAATTACTATCACCGGTAATCTCAAAGCATGCATCATCTAACTCCCTGGCGTTAATGTCGTACTCATAGGTAAGGGTCCCTGTTACATTGGTATTTCCCGCTTTTGGTTGGATGGTTACGGTAGCTTTTCCACCACTTCCAATGCCCTCATTAGCTGTATAGGTTTGAATAATATCAATATCATCCAAGATATTAATATCCTCATTTTCTGCAATAATGGATGCTACATCTTTTTGTTCTCCACTTTCACTATAAGTATAGGTTACTGTTTCTTCGATTTTTTCAGTATCAAATAAACTATCTGATAAAGTCAATTTACTTATTGTAAAAGTTTTAGTTAACTCACTTACTTCCTCATCACTTTCATTATTGAGAATAATATTAGAACTTTCTTCACTAAAAGTAATGGTTGCAGTTCCTACATCAATATTATTGGAATATGTTGCTGTATACTCATCTGCTGATACCGAATCTTCCTCTGTTTTATAATCATCATTATAAGTAGATAATACAGATATATCTCTTTCTATTGCGTTGCCCGTATAAACTGTATTCCCTGTTAATGTGATGTCGCTTGCTTTTACAACAAGAGGGATAATCTCTACATTTATTGAATCTTTATACACAATGCCACTCTTAGTGTCTGTCATATCAATTTGTAATGTGTATGTCCCTACACTCAAAGCACCATCCACAAAAGTTAGATAGTTTGTACCTGAATTATTTTCAACACTAGCTCCATCTAAATCTGAAACAACTAAGTCCATCGTTATTGTCGTTGGATTAATCGTGCTGCCCTCATAAGCTAAAACTAGTGCACTTAAATCTACATTATCATTGGTTTCACTATATGCTCGATACTCTTTAGTTATAGAATCTGCACTAAATACATATTGAAAAATATTTTGATGTGCAGTCAATGTTTTGCCTATTGCACTATCAGGAATAGGTAAGCTTACAGTTTCATAATCTCCATAAGTATAGGTAAGTTTCGTTGATGATGTAATCGTATAATTACTGTTTTGTGATAATGGAGTTCCATCACAAGTATATTCATCCATTGAATAAATATAAGTTAATTGATATTCATCTGTAGTCAATGTTTTAGGGACAGATAAAGCGAAGGCTAAAGCTTCATCAAAAAAACCTTCAATACGTGGATATAATGCATAAGCAGTAATCCACGATGTTGATGAAGCTGACAAATTAGTTATTGGTGTGCTTGATAAATTCAATAAATCTATTTGATCATAACTTCCTGTGTTATTTACATCATCATACAACTCGCAATCACCAACTACTGGTAAATAATAGCTGTCATCAATAGTTGAAGAACTGCTACTTGCAATAATTCCTTTTGCCCTATTGGCCGTCTCACTCGTAGTATAACCTGTACTATATGTTGAGTCAATGAGTGATGATGTTTCTGATCTTCCAACAATGCCCCCTGCATAGGATGTCGCAGACACATCACCCATGTTGTAACAATAGCTTAAAATTGAAGAGGTTTCAATTTTAGCTGCAATTCCTCCTGCATAAGAAAATCCTGAAACTGTTCCAGCATTTATAGAATCGTAAAGCCAAGAATCATAGAGTCTACCTACAATACCACCACTGTATTCACTACCAATAATACTTCCTTCGTTATAACAATATTGAACCATGCTATCACTCATGTTGACATCTCCTACAATACCGCCAGCATAGCCTCCTTGGTAATTATAAGCAAATACTTCCTGAATACTTCCTTTATTTGTTGAATTTGTTAAAGTCATTTTTGCATTGGCATACCCAACAATTCCACCTACATGTGATCCTCCTTGGATACTTCCTGTGAAAATAGCATTATCGATAGTAACATCGCCTTGAGCTGAACCAACAATCCCACCTGAATAAATCACTTGGGTAAGTTCAACTTTATTTACAATTATGGCACTTGAGGACACATTGCTCAAATTTCCTGTTGCAAGATTTCCAATCAAGCCACCTATTGATGTAGGACCACTTACTTTTATCGTCGCTGAAAGTACATGACAATTTTCAATCGTCACATTACTTGCACTATTTGCTAATACACCAACATAGGTATCGTTACTTGAAGTATTAGAATACCCTATTAAGTTTAAATCTTTAATGGTGGTATTACTTCCATCACTTTGAGCAGAGATATTGGTAAACAAAGCATATGCACCTAAAGTGATCGTGTTTCCTCCACCATCGAAAGTCCCTTGAAATGCAGGGAAGCCTATAAAGTCACTCGATGATGCATCAATATCATTTGTTAAAACTACATTAAAATCAGGCATATTATTTGGGTTCATTTTATAAGCCATATTGATTTGTTCAAGTAAACTCATTAGCTGTGCTGCATCACTAATTGTCCATTCTGTTTCAGCAGACCGTTCATCTGAATCGACACTTGCTAAGCTAATACCATAGTCATCATTTAAACTATTAGATGCTAATGGTGTTTCAGTTGCACTTGGCGTTTCAGTTGCACTTGGTGTTTCAGTTGCACTCGGCGTTTCAGTTGCACTTGGCATTTCAGTTACACTTGGTGTATCGGTTGCGCTTGGCGTTTCGCTTACACTTGGTATATCTTCTTCCGCAATTACACTTGTGAAACTTGTAAATACTAATAAGAAAGATATCCCAATTTTGATTAACTTATGCTTCATATACCTTCCCCCTTAATTATAATTTGTTTCTACTAAATACTTTTAGTATTTCTTTTGTATGTAATAAAACGATTTGTTGATCTTTTACACTCAACATTGAAAATTCTTTAACTCCCCTTAAAATAATTTCCATTTCAAGTTCTGTACGATGAGAGAAAATTTCAGCAAATGTGGTTGCATCATCTTCTGTCTTCTTAAAGCCACTTCCTTTGACAAAGCCTAACTTAATAAACATTGACGCTGAGAAGTTTGCTAATTCTTCCACAAAATTTAGATCTTGTTGGTCAAAAAATTCTCCGCCCGCTTTATTGATGATTTGAATACATCCAAAGGCGATACCATCGACACATAAAGGAACAACAATCATACTTCTTGTAACAAAGCCTGTTTTTGCGTCGGCCTTCCCTTGCCATCTTGGATCTTGTGTGCAATCTTCCACAATGATTGATGTTGATCTTTCGATTACACGCCCTGCAATCCCTTCTCCCATACCAAGAGAAAAGTCTCCTAAATCTCCACCACCATATACGGCAAATGGACGAATACGACCATCTATTTCACGATCATGAAACCAAAATGTACCCGCTTCAGCTTTAGCTGCTGTTACCACTGAGTCTAGTGATGTAGTTAATGCACCTTTTAAGTCAGTAGACTCCTTAATTCCAAGTTCAATGGACTTAATGGTTCTCTTATAAACAATCTTCTTCATTGCATCCCACATAGAATTTGCTTCGTATGTCATTTTAATTTCCCCCTTATATTTCAATTATTTGTCCAGTTTTGACAAATTCAGTATTTTCAAATAATTTTTTTGCTTCATCTTCCATTACATCTAGTTGATCATCTGTACGTTCGGGATCATGATGAATAATGTAAAGTTTTTTTGCCTTTGTTTCAATTGCGAATTTTGCTCCTTCTTCATAAGTAGAATGTCCATATCCTTTACAAAGGGAATATTCTTGCGGTGTATAAGTCCCATCATAAAATAATAAATCACATGGAACTCGTAATTCATCACTCAAGTATGATTCAGGATCAGTATACTCACCGTGTTCATAATCACTTATAAAGTGAATTAGCTTTCCATTTACTTTAATTTTTAAAATAGAAGCCCCATCAGGATGATTGGATTCATAGATCCTCAACTCAATCCCTCTAAATATATATCTTGTATTTCTTGTAATATTAATATAGCTATATTTTGCTGCTTGTATCGGCCAAAAAGGTTTTCTTGGAAATGTTTTTAATCCATCATACAAATCCCACTTCATAAAGGTTGAATGTATCTTGGTCTTTGCTGTAAATGGAAACGCATCATTATTTAATATACCTATGATGTGATCCAAGTGCAAATGAGTCAACACAACATCTATTTGTGTACAGTTTGAAAGTATTTGTTTCGCATTTTCTATTCCTGACCCACAATCAATTACAAATGCATGGTCATTCTCTTTAAATACAAAACAAGTTGTGTGCCCTCCATACTTCAAAAATTCTTTCCCACATATCGTTCGTGTTCCTCTTGTGCCACATGCATGTAATATATACGCCATATTTTACCTCTTAGCATGACACACCTTAATAGGTGTGTCATTAACTATTTCGCTTTCTTCATTTTAAAATATACTGCTCCGAAAACGATAGATACAAATAGTGCCATTAGACCTAAGATTGTTAAACTATCATTCTCCTTCGTATCGATAACTACTGAATATAACTGACTAATGCTAAATGTAGATTCAGCATTATCTTCTTCCGCTATCAAATCACTACCATTTACATATTCTTCAATATCGCTGTTTATGGTTGATTGATGCATTTCCCCGGAAATAACCTCTTCCGTTGTATATGCTTCATAAGCTTGTGAATATGGGTTATAGGCTATGATGTAATCACTTGTACTTGATGAAACATCCTCGCTTACATCTACTTTAACAACTGAGATACCCGATTCATCACTACTATCAGTACTAGATGAAATGCTTTGTGCAACATAAACTAATTGATCATCAATATAAACTCCTTCTCCATCAACATACGTTACATCTGCGTCTATGATGATTTTTTCGTCTTCATCATATAATCCATCACCTTCAACATAGCTTGCAGTTACAGGCAATGCTTCGACAAGATCACTAACTCCTGTTCCATCCCCATCAACAAAGTCACTTACGCTATTATCACTCACATCGCCAACACCCTCTGCTACAGTGCCTGAATCAGCTGTATAACTACTTAATAAATTTGAGCTATATGAATAACTATCATCTGTTGTGATATTGGTTCCAAATAAGGAAGCTGAGAAACCAGAGAGCATATTTACTGCAAATGCGCTAATACCACTTGTAGGTTCTGATTCGTAAATCACAGTTCCTGTTGCGAAATTCCAAACCATTACAGATCCATCTTCATACCTTGCAACAACAATCGGTGAATTATAAGAATAGTTGTTTGAAATATAACTGATATTATCTAATCTGAAGTCGCCAACAACTAGCGTTGATAGATAATTAGTAAATTCTTTTGTGTCCTTATCAATCGTTGCGAAATATGTTTTATCATCATATTCCACTAATATAAATCCGTCATATAAAGTATTTTGAGAAGTAAATAATGCATATTCTTTTACTTTGTATTGTAACAACCTATAGTTCATTACTGTATCCCCATTGGTTGAGAAATTGTAATACGTTTCTAAGCCATATAGATACGTGAATAATGGCGTTGCACTCTCTTGAACTTCACCATGAATTTTAGTGTTCGCTGCCTGAGTGACAGGTGTTGTTAATTCATAAATACTACCATCCTCACATAACACGCTACCTTGCCATAGATGAATTGGATTTTCTATATCTGCATGTGTAACTGGCACCGATGTTCCATATTTTAATTCGCTACCATCAATAAAGTACCAATAACTTCCATCTGTCATGACATCGCGGATAAAATCATCCTTCGTATATGTAATATTATCAATCGTAATATCGCTCTTAAAATCATATCCAACTGTAATGACATTATAAGTATCACCACGTGCATCCTTATCTTGGAATACATACTCGGCATCATCAATTGTTACACTTTCGTTAACTGACTCAATATTTATACTATTCACACTTGATGTATAAACAGCTGTCGACATTGTACTTACCCCTGGTGTTGGTAATAATATACCCACTATATTTCCTTCATATTCATTTGAA
Source organism: Erysipelotrichaceae bacterium (assembly GCA_044432885.1). Taxonomy (GTDB): domain Bacteria; phylum Bacillota_I; class Bacilli_A; order Erysipelotrichales; family Erysipelotrichaceae; genus CAYJNO01. The sequence goes on from JAWXUG010000008.1 coordinate 17,737, forward strand.
TATGGAAGAATACCTCCAGATGCACTTTCTATATACGGCATATATGGGTTGTCATCATTTGCAAAATGATCTGTATTGATTTCATTAAATTGATATTGTGTATATGTATCCACATTTGAAAAATCGTCTGAAGTTAAGAAATCTACAAAAACTAATGAGTCATCTGCATAAACTTCACTAATTACTTGACCGTTAATCAAACTATTTTCATAATATCCTACATTTCCACTTTGATAACTGCTTGTGTACATAGAATAAACAATTGGATGATAGTATTCCGTTGCTGTTACATCAGCAGATAATACAATCCCTTGCAACATAGTATCTGTAATCTTATAGGTATTATTAATATACCCAAATACACCACCTGCATATTTCAATGCGGTTACACTTCCTGTTACATAAACACCGTCGATGATGCGCTGATTCGTTCCATCTGCTTCATAGTCTTCAACATAACCAATCACACCACCCGCTGTATAACCAAGCGAAGTGACTCTTGCACCAATTGCTATGTTATCTGAAATAGTGAAATTTGCTGCTTTACCAATTAAGCCACCAGCATTGTCAGTTGTTGCCGTCACTTCTACATCTTCAGCAATATAAATATTAGATAAAGTATAAACATTGTTTACTGCATATAAATTACCTAAGAAACCACCTACATTGCTGTCACCAACAATCTCAGTATCTCTTACTACATTATTGTAAGAACCATATCCATTCACTGCAGAGGCTACCCCAATCATTCCGCCAGCACCAATCATATCTGTATCACTTGAACCATCGCTATCATGTTGATAAATATGGCTACCTATAACTGCTGAATTATAGATACGATTATATTGAGCATTCCCAACAATACCACCTGCGGTTTTATTGCTTGATACTGTTACATTTTCTGCTAATAAATTGTATAAATTATATGCTGCATGGATACGACCAAATAGCCCACCTACTTCAGATACTGAAGTATCGCTAGTCGTGCTACCACTAATCGTGCTATCCTTAACCGTTAGATTCGTATCGTATGTTGTGTCATAAGGAATATAGTAACCTACAATACCACCTGCCATAACTTCTGCTGTGCTTGATGCAGTAATTTCTGCATTGCTTACTGTTACCTCTTTATAATTGCTTCTATATCCAAAGCCTGAAACCCCACCTACATAAGCTCTTCCTGTTAACTCAACATTATCCACAGTTATATTTTCAGAGAAGGTTGTGCTATCTGATAATTGAACGTTATTGCTTCCTACAATTCCTCCTACATAATAGTTATAAGGAGCATTAATATAAATATTTGATGCAGTTACATTACTAAATTTTGAATTAATATAAGATGCGATTCCACCTACTCCATAAGATCTTGACGTACTTCCATAAGATGTAATCGTTACATTATCTACCACTACATCACTTAGCTCACCTTGGACTTGATAAATAAGTGAAATTCCACCTACATAGGTTAAATTGTAATCTATCGTAACATTACTAATGGTACTATTTGTAAATGAAGAACTTATATCTAGGATTAAACCAGACTTTTCTTGATAAGTTGGCAATATCATATAAGACAATGAAATGTTAGTAAAATCTATATTATCTACTTTCGCGACAGAAGCAATCCATCCTCCATTAGTACTATCAGTAGATACATAGAAAATATTAGAAAACCCTGCATTCGAAGTAGTTCCAATAAGTTCCCCTATTAAAAGATTTGTATAAGTTGGAGTTTGAGTTTGGAAATCAATATTTCCAGTAATCTTAAAGTTTTCTCCCGTACGATCATGTCCTGTACTCATTAAATAATTCCAAGTTGTTAAATCTGGCACTTCATGATATACCAAAACACCATAATCAATTACAAGCGTTATTTTAGTACTTCCCTCATATAGATTAAATTTATACGTACTATATGCATGGGTAACTTTTTTATTGTAAATGATTAATAAGACCGCCTCCTCATCACTATCACTTGTTGTTAATGATGAAAGGGTGTAACGATAATTGTCTAGTGCTAAGTCGGCATCTGTCATAGCCATTCCTTCAATCGTAAAGCTAATCGTTTTATCTTCAATCATCTTGATAATTTCTTCCGCAGTTTTTCCTTCATAAGTAATTCTAAAGGAGCTTATATACTCATCACCACTATACATTGAGCTTTCGACACTTACACCTACACTTGAATTTCCTGGTAGTTCGATATTTTCTTGACCATATACCAAACTATCCCCACTAAATTCATATATTAATGGAAGCGCTTGATCCTCTAGCGTAGATAAATCCCAACTATCCCCTATGGCAATCGTGTCATTCCATATTTTCTCTATAGTTAATTGAGTTGATGAAAGAAGTGCTTTAGCATCATCAGAATCTGAACTAGTCAAGGTATTCATCGTTTGTCCTTCATATGCATAAGATAATCTGAAAATACTATCTGAGGCATAATCTAAACCAATAACCCTGTGCGAATTTGTTGTTCCTGCGAACACATCACCCAATGCAAGTATATTAGCATTACGAGTAGATATGCTGTATCCTAAAACGCCTCCTACATTAGAACCTGTTGTATTAATTTCTACGTATGAGTAAACATTATAAATCGTATTAACACTTGAAGCAGAGTAACCTACTAATCCTCCTACATAAGAGGTATCTGTAGTGATACTTCCTTGAGTATAGACATCTTGAATCGCTGTTGATGAGGTATAACCTGCAAGCCCACCAATACCATAACTTGAATTTACATTTGTTGCAGTTATCGTTACGTTTCTAGTGTAAGAGTTCGCAATCATTCCATTACCAGAATAAGCGACCATTCCTCCAATACGTACATCAAACTTATTTGTTTTTAAAGTGATGTTTGTATCTGTTACCGAACAATTCGTAATAATAGAATTGCTATTGGCTACCAAGGATCCGATACGTCCTGAAGCTTCGATATTACTATTTGTAATATGCACATTTTCGATCGTAGATCCTGGATACGAATAACGAATAAATCCTACCTCTTCATATGCCTGTGCTGTTTTACCCGTGATACTCATATCATCTATAATTAAATTTTTAATACTTCCTGTCGAAGCTAAATAATAGATGACATAGGCACGATCAACATCTTCTAGCGTAATCCCTGACAATGTATAGTAACCAATTAAATTACCATCACTGTCATACTTCCCACCATCAATGGTTCCTGTAAATGTAGTCGTTGATGTCATTGATGTTTTTGATCCATTAATCATCGTTGCAGCAGGCGTTACATTATCCTTCTCGAAATCTAAGCTGTCAGTACCCGAACTTAAAACAATTCTATAATTCCAGCTCATATTATCATTGATGCTTGTCCAATCTGCTGTTGAAGTTATTGCCTTATAGAATTCAACATTATGAGTCGTATAATCACTTGAAATTGATATATTTGACCCTGAGTTATTAAATACAATAGAAGTTACATCATACGCACTGACATACTTTTGAACTGTTGTATCCGTAGACACCGCAACAGATAAAGTCACTTCATAAAGGCCTTCATCTCCCATTTGTTGATCAATTACTAACGTTGTTAATCCTTCTATATTAATCTGAGTTATGGCATACTCTTTGCTATTTTCCATCTTGATTGTAATCAGTCCACTATCAATATCAAGCACGGTTCCTTCTTTGACTTGATCATCTACAATAACTGGTATTTGAGATTGTTCAACTAATGGTAAATAACGATAAAGTTGATGTTGCTGCATAGATACAGGTAAATCTAATCTTGGATAAAAGCCCATCGTTACATTTTTTTCAACATCAAAGGCATCATCTTCATTGATAACACTATCTTGCCATGTATAATCAAGCAGTGTCGATATTCCTGTCGTTTGTACTCTTTCATATGAATCATAAGCATTATAATAATTATCACTAACATGCCATATATTTAAATCTGCCCCTGAATAATAACTGGTGAAAATTCTTCTGTGTGAGAATAAAGTAGTCGTTTTCCCGTTTTCATAGACATAAAAATCTCCAACATGATAATAATTATCAACATTCAATAATGAATTTTTTCTTAATAAAGTAAATCCACTTGTATCGCTTATATCATTGATAAAGTAACTATCATAAGATGAATAAATATTACTTACTTCAAAAGTAATTTGCGCATCTTCAATTAACGAACCAGCTCTTTCAGCAGATGTTGTAATCAATATATCTGCGCCATTCATGCTATAAATATAACCATTTGTTAAACTACCTATACCATAGCGTACTAAAATTGCTGAATAGATTTCTGAAAATTCAATATCTGCACCAATTTCAACAATAAAATTATTTACAGTTCCAGATAAGGTACTGCAAAGCAATGAACCATACTCTTCCATTTCCATTGTATTAACTGTTTTAATAAAAATATTCTCCATGGTTCCATAATTTGTATTTACCAATCCATAACTTGCAGTACTACTATCTTTTACATAAGTAATATTTTTTAGTACTGCATCATTGGTTAATCCATAGAATAAATAACTTGAGCTTTCATGCGTTACTGTATATCCATTGAAATCAATAGTACCCGAAAGCATTGTCGAAATACTGAAATCTACTGTCAAATCACTCATAACTAAATAATTGGCTGATGGATAGCTATTCATTTTCCTAAAATCTTCTTCATTATAAATCATGATATACGCGCCATCTGTATAGAATTCTTCGCTATCCAATTCAATTTCATTTCCATTATATGTTGCCACAACGGACAAGCGATAATTCGAATTAGGAATTAAGGCTTCATTAATATAATCCATTGCACCGATATATGCTTCATCAAGATAATTTAAATCGATTTCCAATTCTTCAAGCACTTCAAAAGTAGGGTTATTAATACTAGAAGAATATTCTATTCTTAATTTAACAGTTGAATCCCCATTATCATCCAATAGATACCCTTTGACGTCTTTTACATCTATCGTTGAATCCAATTTATACATATTATCTGTTGGCTGATCTGCTAATTTATATAAAGTTAGAGTATAGTAATTATACGAACTTAATGTCATGTAATAAACACCATCTGGTATTACAAAAGTACCAAACGATCTAGCTGCCATATAACCAATATGCTCACCATATTCATTGTAAAATAGGATATAGCCCACAAGATAATTTCCTGTGAAATAGACTTCACCTGGAGTAACTGGCACTTGATAAATTGTACGTATTGTGCTGTTTGTTGAAACTGATTCAGTTGTTCCAGTCGATGTTGCATAGGTATTTTCAAGCACAAATGGATATTCATCAGTATCTACTTCAACATTGGCAGCTACTTCTACAATAATATTTTCTTCAGGAAGCTTATAGGCTTCAATTTCTAAGCCCCACTCTTTTACATACTCAGTGTTAGGTAACAAAACACGCATATAAACTGTTCCATCTGGAATATAACCTGCAACTTGAGATGCTGTGCTTGAAGTACCGTTCACAGTAAAAAGTGTAGAATAATTTTCATCATAAAAATATATATATTTACCCGACACCATGGTGCCATCGCTTGTCCAATCAGGATAATAATCTAATGTTACAGCATTATAGCCTTGTTCTACATAATCAGAGATATCAATATAGGCTGAGTAAAATCCATCTTTGGTAGAAGAATAAATTGTCCATTTATCTTTTGAATTAGTAATTGCGCCACCTGTTTCAGACTCAATGAAAAATTGTGTAATTTGCTCACCTGTATAATCGACAATTTTTATGCTTTCTTCCATTTCGCTATATACATAATCTAAACTATTCAAAGTAATATTTGCTGTAATGTCACTACCAGCAACAATACTGTATTGTTCTAATTGATAGTTTGCTTGATAATTCGCATATCCCGTATCGTCGTTGTACTCACGAGCAACTATCTTGATCGTATATTCTAGACCTTCGGTTAATCCTTCAAAACGTATTGTTTGAGGATCTTGATTAACATACATTGTATATAAATCCAATACAGCATCCCCTTGACATAATTGGATGTATATTAGACCACTGCTTAAAACACTGCCATCTTCATCACTAATTTGAAAATCAATGAACTCTAAAACATCACCTGCTGCAAACACTTCAAATGGCTCGATAACAGGAGTTAATTTTTTCGTGATAAAAGAGGATGTTGTTAAACGACTTGTTATTTCATATTCAATACCACTTTTAACAACAATTGCTTCATAATTGATGGTATATTCGGTATAAGTTTCTAAGCTTCCATCATCTATTGTAACTTGGAGTTGCACAGGGTCACTATAAGTTACATTACCTGAGTCATCTACTATTTCTTGAATAAACATTGATTCCCACAATGTCCATCCTATAAATTGAAGTTGACTACCTGATAATTCTACGGTTACATTTCCTTCTTGATAAATGATAATAGATTCGGTTTCGCTATTATATTCGTAACCTTCATCGCCATAACGAATATTATTTAAAACACTTTCATATAATACAAAACCTGTCATTTCTTCATTTGTAGTTGAATTGGTTACGCTCATTCTAATTTCATCGATCAATGGGAAAATATCGATTGTACTTGATGAACTAATCGTTAGACCAAATGTAGCCCCTGTATCATTTCTGTTAATAATACTCGTATTTAATACCAACGAACCTGAGGTTATTGGCGCCGTATACACACTATCTTGTCCTATTAATGCATCACTTACCTTATCAAGTACTGGTTCACTCACCTCGTCTGGTTGTGGGTCATAATTTCCTAATACGTTTATATAATAGCTTTTAGCAAATGCTAGACTATCGATTGTAAACTCATAGTATTGATTATCCGAAGGATTCTCTAATTCAATGGTTTGTACGCTACCATCTGATGTCAATGAAGTTCCATCACTCCATGTTCCGCTCAAATCTGCTACAACCCCTAATTTATCAATTACATATAAGGTTAGTGAATCGTTCACTCCATCTGTTTGACTTAAGGCACCATCTGTATCCACAACGGCGATCCCAAGGGTTAAACTATCTGAT
>JAWXUG010000009.1:0-23500 GCA_044432885.1 Erysipelotrichaceae bacterium
GCGCATGGGATAAAAGATCCTGTGGATTCTAAACTTGATATATAGACTGCTTGCAACATCCCATACATCGTATCTGCATTATAATAACTATAGTTATATAAACTAAAACTTGATGGATCCACTTTGTCACTCGCCAATAACGCCTCTTGTCTTTGTCCAATAAAAATGCTACTCGCTGAAATAGATAGAATAATACTTAATACACAAAATATTTTTTTCATTCATTACCCCTCTATCTTGTACCCTATTCCCCACACCACTTTAATATATTGGGGATTTTTAGGATTAATTTCTATTTTTTCTCTTAAATTACGAATATGAACCATAACTGTTTCCGTAGCAATCGCTTCTTCTTTCCAAACAAGTTCATAAATTTGTTCAGATGAAAACACCTGATTGACATTGCTCATTAATAATTCCAATATTTTATATTCAATTGGCGTTACTTTTACATTTCTACCATCCACATTAACTTCTTTTGTTTTGAAGTTTAACTCTAACCCTTTAATTGTAATACTTTCTTGATTATCAATTTGTTGTCCTTTTACATCTAGAAACTTTTGATAGCGTCTTAAACAAGAATTAACACGAGCTATAAGTTCCATTGGAACAAAAGGTTTTGTAATATAATCATCCGCACCACTGTTTAGCCCCATAATTTTATCCATATCTTGAGATTTTGCGGTTAAAAAGATAATAGGAAAATCATATTCTTCTTTTGCAATCATTGTCATTTGCAAGCCATCCATAACCGGCATCATAATGTCAACAATAGCCAAATGAAAAGTATGTTCTTTCATTAGATTTAAAGCCTCTTGTCCATTTAGAGCTTTCTTCACTTCATAATTTTGATTTTTAAGATAAATTTCTATCGCATTTGCAATTTCTTTTTCATCCTCAACTACTAATATATGATACTTTTCCATGTGTTCACCTCACTCTAATTATATGATTTTTAAGCTGTCTTTCAATTAAGAAAAGTTAAAGAATTCTTAATATTTAGTTCATTATAATCTAAAAAAATATGATATACTAGAGCATGAGGTGAACTAATGAGGGAATATTTAGAAATCGCACATGAAATTAAAGAATATTTAGAGGCAACTTATGCCTTATGGGCTTTTTTAATTGCTGTCATCAGTGCACAAGCCATTAAGCCTTTATTTCATTATTTATTTAATCGAACGTGGAAATTGAAAGAAATTGTCGCAAGTGGTGGTTTTCCAAGTTCACATACAGCAGCGGTTACAGCATTAACCTTATCGATTGGATTGCGTGAAGGATTTGATAGTCCAATATTCGCAATAGGTGCTGCGTTTTCCTTAATCATTGCCTATGACGCAGCAAATGTACGTTATTATGCTGGTAAAAATATTGAATTAACCCAACAATTGATTAAAGATGTTCAAGAGTTAACAAAATATAAATTAGATGATCCTATCTACTTGACTAAGATTAAACAAGTTTTAGGTCATAAATGGATTGAGGTTATTGGCGGTATTATTCATGGTTCAATCATAGCGTATTTGTTATTTATTTTATAGGAGATAAAAACATGGAAGAAAAAATTATTGAGGTATTAGAAAAAATCCGTCCTTATATTCAACGAGATGGTGGCGATGTCGAATTTGTCAGCGTTGATGAACAAGGGGTAGTTACTGTAAGAATGCATGGAGCTTGTATTGATTGTATGGCTTTGGATTCAACCATTACAGATGGTATTGAAGCCATTCTAGTAGATGAAGTTGAAGGAGTTACAGCAGTAAAATTAGAAGAAATTATTTTATAGAAATCGGAGAATTATACAAATTTTCCGATTTTTTTTGTAAATTTTTAAATTTTTTTCTATTTTCTATTTATTTTTTTCTATTTTCTATTTATTTTCTGAATTTTTTTATATATAATTGATGATAAAGGAGAGAAAAGTATGGAAAAATTAAATCAATTTACAGATTTTGGTAAGTTTGTCTTCAGTGAAGAAAAAATGAAAGAAAGACTTCCACATCCTGTTTATCAAAAATGGAAGGAAACTGTTGCGAATGAATCTACATTAGATCGTCCAACCTCAGATGCAATCGCCCACGCAATGAAAGATTGGGCTCTTGAAAATCAAGCAACTCATTTCTGCCACTGGTTCCAACCAATGACCGGAAGCACAGCAGAAAAACATGATTCATTTGTCGAACCAGGGGAAGCTGGACAACCTATTTTACGTTTTAGTGGTAAATCGCTTGTAAAAGGTGAACCAGATGCTTCGAGTTTTCCAAGTGGAGGCTTACGTGCAACATTTGAAGCTCGTGGTTACACTTATTGGGACTGTAGCTCACCTGCATTTATCCGTGACAACATCCTATGTATTCCAAGTGTGTTTGTTTCTTATAACGGGGAATCTTTAGACAAAAAAACACCATTATTAAAATCGATTAATGCTGTAAACAAAGCAGCAACCAAACTTGTAAATATATTAGGTGATAAAGACGTCAAACATATTCGTCCGGTCGTTGGACTTGAACAAGAATATTTCTTAATTGATCGTAAATATTACCATAAGCGCTTAGACATTCGTTTATGTCAAAGAACTTTGTTTGGAGCAATGCCTCCAAAACGTCAAGAATTAGATGATCACTATTTTGGTTCTATCCCATCAAGAATCAGTGAATTTATGAAAGATGTGAATGCTGAGTTATGGAAGCTAGGAATTTATGCTAAATCTGAACATAACGAAGTTGCGCCTGCTCAATTTGAGATTGCTCCTATTTTCTCAGATGTAAATGTTGCAGTAGATCAAAACTTATTGATGATGGATGTCTTAACTAGCAATGCTAGAAAACATGATTTTGCTTGTATTCTACATGAAAAACCATTCAATGGAGTAAATGGTTCAGGAAAACATAACAACTGGTCATTGATGAGTGATACAGGGTTAAACTTATTTGATCCAGGTGATAAACCAAGTGAAAATATTCGTTTCTTAGTATTTGTCACTGCCTTTATCCAAGCCGTTGATCGCTATCCTGAATTATTAAGAATGTCTTCAAGTCAAGCTGGTAATGACTGGCGTCTTGGTGCAAGTGAAGCACCTCCTGCAATCATCTCTATTTACTTAGGTAGTTATATTGAAGATATCTTAAATTCATTAATGGATGAAACTTCTAGTACAACTAAAACTGAATCTTCTGAATTCAATCCAATTCACAGTTTATCTTATATTCCAAAAGATAATACGGATCGTAACCGTACATCGCCTATGGCATTTACTGGAAACAAATTTGAGTTTAGAATGTTAGGTTCAAGTCTATCAGCATCTGTTTGTAATGTTGTATTAAACAGTATTATGGCTGAAACACTAAATGAATTTGCGACAGAACTTGAAGGCATTAAATATCGTGAAGATATCCGTTCAAAAGCATTAGAATTATGTAAGGCTAAATTAAAAAAACATAGTCGTATCATCTTCTCAAAAGATGGATATTCAGATGAATGGGTAAAAGAGGCTGAGGGTCGTGGATTACCTAATATTAAAACTTACGTAGAATCAATTGCTGCATTAAACAGTGAAAAAGCGACTCAGTTATTTACTTCATTAAATGTATATAGTGAAAAAGAATTAAAATCACGTGAAGAAATACTCTATGAACAATACATCAAAACCATTGCGGTTGAAATGCGTGTATTAACTAAAATGTACCGTAACGAAGTGAAAGGATTTATGATGCGTGATTTAACACAACACGCTACATTAAATGCTCAATTATCCTCAAATACAGTTGTAAGTAATACCTTAGCTAAAATGAATCAACTATTAATGGATCTTGAGGCTAGTATTCTTCGTCTTGAATCTACATATAATGACATTTCAAGGGAAGAAAACCTTGGCGAATTAGCTTTAAAAATGCGCTTCAATATTGTGCCATTAATGTTAGATGTAAGAACATTCATTGACCAATACGAAGAAATTGCGGATAACAGTATTTATCAATTACCAACTTATACAAAGATGTTATATTATTAAAAAATAAAGACATGAGGAATTGACCTCATGTCTTTATTTTAAAATGGTACTTTTAATCATTTGATAACTATAATCAATGGCTGTTTCTATTTCATCCTTTTCACCTAATACCCCTTTTCCTATATTTGAAAAGGTCAGTGTGCTAAAAGATGCAAATAAACAATAGCGTATATATTCAAGTGATTTACTATCATCTATAACCGACTCTTTGATGCCACATTGAATCAGTGCATCTAAATAATCCATCATAAAGGAAACTACTTCCTTTTTTTTGTGATCAAAATCGATAATTGATGAAGATAACTTTAAATGTTGCATCTGGGTAACAATAACATTAAAGGAACAATCTTCGGTTTGATTCTTTGTCATCTGACGCATAATTGATTTAATTTTTAGTTCAAATGGGTAATCTTTTTCTAATATTTCATAAAATACTTGAATTTCTTTTTTGGCAAAATAAATTAGACTTTCTTCCACGATTTCTTCTTTACTCTTAAAATACTCATACAAGGTTCCCTTGCCAATTTGGGCTTGAGTAGCAATCTCTTGAACAGTGACTTGTCTTAAATCTGCATCCTTGTTCGCCAACTTAAACACGGCTTCAAATATTTGGATTTTTTTACTTGGATACTTCATCATTTCTTACCCTCTTCTTGTTGAATAATACATATAAGATTGGCACGATAAATAAGGTTAACACTGTCGAATAGGTAAGCCCACCTATCGTAACAATCGCCATTCCTTGCATCATTTCAGCACCACTTCCAATCCCTAAAGCCATCGTTGTCATTGCCAATATCGTTGTCATAGCGGTCATTAAAATAGGTCTTAAACGTGTTTTACCTGTTTCTATTACAGCATCATTTATCGAAGAACCTTTTTCTACTAATTGATTCACATAATCAATAAATACAATCCCATTATTTACGACAACTCCACATAAAACTAAGAAGCCAAGCATTGCAGTAATACTTAAATCCATCCCTGTCAACATAACTGCAATCAATCCACCTGTAAAGGCTAGAGGAATGGTAAACATAACGATAAATGGTGATAGTAAACTTTGAAATTGAGCAACCATGATCATATAGATAAAGGCAATAGCCAACAAGATCATTTGCACTAAACTTACCATGGTTTCCATGATCGTTTCATTTTCACCTGTAAATGTGATATCAACATCCTCATCAAGTGTAGAAATATCTAAGCCTGCTTCTACCTCACGGGTAACTAAACTTACATTATATCCATCACGAATACTAGCCGATACGGTTGTATAACGTCTGCTATCCTCACGCATAATACTACTCATCCCATAATTTTGTTCAATGGTGGCAATTTCATTTAATGCAACTTCATCTTGATCTTCGATTGTTGTCGCAATCATTAAATCAGACAAGTCACTCTCTTTTACTAAGGTGCTTTCATCTTCTACAATTACTACTGAATAGGTATCACTTCCGAAAGTAACATTAATACTTGCTGTTTCTTCTGCAATCTTTTCTGCAACTTCCATATAAACCTGAGCAACAGTTAAACCATATTTCATCGCTTCATTTTTATCTACAGTAATTCTTACCTCTTCAACAGGTTCTTCATTTCCATAAGTCACTTCATCAATTCCTTCAAAAGTGGATAATTGCTCACCAATAAGGGCTGCAGATTCTATAAGAACATCCATATCATCATGATAAATACTAATACTTAAGCCATCTCCTGTTAAAGCACTTAAATCCATATTACTTGTTGATACAGAATAATTTACATCAAATTCACTCATCACAAATGAAATATCATTACTCAATTCATCAACCGATGCATCATCATCGATAATAATACTAAAACTATAGCCATCACTCATCGAAGTCATTAAACTACCAGCATTCATGCTAAATCCTACCGTATCAATGCCTTCTACTTGGGTAAGTGTATCTGAAATATCTAATAATAAAAGCTTAACATCATCCTCTTTCATTTCCTCATCTTGCAAGCTAATACTCATACTCATTTGTCCTGAGTTCATCTGCGGAATAAGCACTAATGGAAGGTTTACAAGGGAAACCATTGTAAAGATAAATAGTGCGCCAACACCGCCAAGTACCATAGCCTTATGTTTCAAAGAATAAGTTAGTGCTTTAATATAGAGGTTTTGCAATCTTACAAAGAAGCCATCTTTTGTTTCTTTAGGTTTATTTAATAATTTACTTGATAACATTGGAACTAGGGTTAAGGCAACAATTAAGGATGCAAATAAACTATAGGCAATTGTCAATCCCATATCGACAAATAACTGTCTCGCTAAACCTGTTGTAAAGACAATTGGTAAGAATACGCATACTGTAGTTAGTGTCGATGCAATAATTGCCCCTGACATTTCTTTAGCCCCTTCAATAGATGCTTGAATCAAGGATACCCCTTCATTTCTAAGACGATAAATATTTTCAACAACAACTACCGAATTATCCACTAGCATCCCAACACCAAGTGCAAGTCCTGATAATGAAATAATATTTAAGGTTACTCCAGAAAAATACATTAATACGATTGAAAACATCAAACTAATTGGAATACTAAGTCCAATAATTAGTGTAGGTCTTGTATCCTTTAAGAATAAGATTAAAACCAATACCGCTAATAATCCCCCATACATGAAATTCTCTAGTACAGAACTTACAATCATATCGATATAAACACCTTGATCTAATAATGCCGAAAAGTGTAATCCTGGATATTGTATTTCCAAAGCCTGTAAAGTAGATGAAATATTATTACAAACCTCAGTTGTAGAGGCAATTGAAGACTTAGAAAAGCTTACAATAATCCCATCGTTTCCATTAACTTTTGTAAAGATTTCTTCACTGTTATTCGCAAAACTTACCGTTGCAATATCACTTAAATAAATTTCTTCTAAACCTTCTATATCCATTGAAAATAGTAATAAATTACTCAATTCATCAATAGAAGCAAATTCATCTCCAACCTTTACCAAAATGGATTGATCATCTGATGTAATATACCCTGCTGGCATCGAAAAATTTCCCGCAGATAATAAAGTAGAAATTAATTCTGCATTAAGGACTCCTTTTAAATCTGTCTCAGCAAGAACATCTGCCTTCATTTCTTGAAGTTCTTCTAGTGCATTTTCAAGTTCTGTTTGAGTAGATTCTAAAGTGCTTTTTAGTGAATTCAATTCAACTTCAGCCTTCGTAAGTTCACTGGTTGCGCTCAGTGTTCCTGAATTAAGCTCTGATTGTAAGTTTGATAAATCATCCACATCTACCCCAGCATCTTCTAAATATGCTTTCGTCGTATCTCTGATGGCCGTAGCAGTTTCAAGTTCAATCGCTAGTTGAGGAATACGAATAAGTGCTTCATCATAACTTTCAAACAACGACGACATCGCTTGTAGTTCTAATAAACTTGATAACTGTACATTTAAGCTTTCCTTTTGTACTTGAAGTTGTGAAATAGTTGCTTCAAGCATGCCATTTAATTTAGCATAAGTTGTGGAAGCATCCACTGTTAAACCCATCGCTGTAGCAGTAGCTATATCATCTGATGATAAGGTAGTTCCTTGATCATAAGCTAAAATTGTATCCTTATACGCTTGCATCCCAGTAATGGTTGTCTCCATACCACTTACAGCACTTTGAAGTGCTGTAACATTGCTATTAATATAAGCAATGATTTCTGCTTCACTTGGATCAGTATTTCCATTACTTGGATCAACTGCCATCAATGATTTAACATAGTCTACAAGTTCAATAACTTGATTATAAGTAGCTTGTTCAGCTGTCAATTGAGTTACTTGAGCTTGCATCGCAATGTAGGTAGAGGCTAATTCTTGTAATTCTACACTTGCTTGTGCTAACTCATCTAAGGTTTCCTGTTTGGTCGAAGAAAGTTCATCTAGTCCATCATTCACTTCACTTAAACCATCATTCACTTCTTTTAATGCATCTTTTAATTCATTTTCACCATCTGCCAACTCTTGATCAACACTGGCTAATAAACGATGATTAATATCATCAATTGCTTCTTGATTTAAAATAATTTGAACCGTTTCTTCTAAAATGCCTTGAGTAGAAATAGAGGCTACCCCACTTATTTTTTCAAATTGGGTCGTTAATTCCTCATTTAAAAAGGCACTTAAATCAATGATATCCATTCCCTCATAATCCACTGCGATTGTATACACTGGCATCATATTAGGATTAATTACCATCAATGTTGGTGTTGAAACCATATCATCTAAATACCCTTCAACCAAATCAATTTTAGCATTCAAATTAATGGTTACGGTATCCATATTACTATCATCTTCAAACTCTAAAATAATCATTGATAAGTTATCACTTGAAATAGAGGACATCGTTACAAGATTTTCTACAGTAGAAATACTTGATTCTAATACAGTTGTAACTGTAGACTCAACTTTTTCAGCGCTTGCGCCAGGATAAGTTGTATAAACCACAACATAAGGCAATTCCATTTCTGGTAATAAGTCTGTGGTAGAATTCATAAAAGAAATGACGCCTAACAAGATTACCATAATAACACCTACAAATACTGTATAGGGTTTTTTTACACTAAATTTTGATATCATATTCACCTCCGACCGACTAGTCGGTCAACATAGAATATTATATACTTTCTGTACATATAGTCAACTATAATTATATGAATTGTATGTGAAGAAAAAGTAACGCCTTTGACGTTACTCTATTTCGATACCTTTTTCTTCTAAACTATGATTTACAGCGATCTTAACCAAATAATAAATCAGCGCAAATAATGGAACCCCCAAGAACATTCCTACTAGTCCAAAAAATCCACCACCTACAACAATCGCAAACATGATCCAAAAACTTGGTAAACCCATCGAATCCCCTAAAATATAAGGTCCTAAAATATTACCATCAAACTGTTGTAAGACAACAACAAATAAAATAAACCATAGCGATTGAATAGGATCAATAATCATAATGATAAAAACTCCTGGAATTGCACCAATAAATGGACCAAATACTGGTATCATGTTAGTGACCCCAATAATCGTACTTATTAATAAAGCATAAGGCATTGCAAATAAACTCATCCCAACAAAACATAATAGTCCAATAATCAATGAATCAATCGATTTACCAATGATAAATCTCTTAAATAAGTAAGAAGATAAAGTGCTTACTTCTATGATCCAATCACAACGTTTTTTTGGAAAAATAGCATACATCACCTTTTTGATTTGTGTATAAAAACGTTCACGATCCAAGATAATATATATCCCAATCACAATTCCTAAAATCACACTAAACACATTAGAAACTAAATTAAAGGAAGAAGTAATGATATCAGGTAATATTTTTGTCATGTAATCAACAAATGTGCTAAATATATTTTCAAATTGTTCAAACACTTGACTCATGTAGACATCAGACAAGCCAAACCCACTTGTAATGTATAACATAATATCATCAATATTACTCACAACACTATTCATTAAGATAATCAATTGACGAATACTATCCAGTAAAGAAGGTATCAACATCATCAACAAGATAAAAATTACAATCGACATCACGATAAATGCAAAAAATAAAGACCATTTGCGTTTTATCTTATCATCCACCTTAAAAGGAAAATGATTTTCAAATATCCTTACAATTGGCCATAACACAAAGGATACTGCAAATCCTAAAATAAAAGGCATTAACATACTGAATAAACGCGTTAGTTCATTATATAGGTAGCTTATATGATATAGCACGAAAAAAACAAATAGTAGAATAATCCCACTTATCACCGCAACTTCAACATTTTCTTTTACTTTTTTCTCTAATTTCACCATTCATTAGTCTCCATCAACTTAAACAATCATTTTATACTTCTATTATCGCATATTTGTTATACTATTTGTATGAAGAATATATTAAAAATTTTAACATTTAATCTAAAAAATGATAGTCCCTTTACAATGAGCACCTATCGTTGGGAAAATCGCTATAAATATATCAAACTGATTTTGAATACCCTTGACTATGATTTGTTAGGAGTTCAGGAATTAAACAGTAAATACCTTGAACAAATGAATAAGCTTTTACCTGCTTATTTTAGTATTGGGCTTCCTAGGACATCTTCAAAATCAGAGGATGAATTAGCAGCTATCTTCTTTTCTAAGGAACGTTTTCATTGTATTAAAGAAAATACTTTCTGGCTAAGTGAGTTTCCATATAAACAAGGATCTAAATTAAAATCAAGTATTTTTCCACGCATCTGTACTTTATGCTTATTAGAAGACCATGCAACACATTCACAACTCTTATTTGTGAATACCCATCTTGATCATTTACTTCCTTATACCAGACAACTTCAGATACAACAGTTGATTCATGTCATCCAGACATTTAAAGAAGGCTTTGATCCTTATATATTGATTACAGGCGATTTCAATACAAGCATTCACAGTCATGCATTAACCACTTTATTGAATAGTGAACTAAATGTATCTTCCATTTTTGATGACAAGGCTACCAATACCCTCCATTTTTTTAATGGTAAACAATATCAAAATAAAGAGCCTATTGATCACATTTTTTATGATCAAAGACTTAAGCTATTAGATTATAAAATTATTAGTGAACATTTTGATGGCCATTATCCATCAGATCACTTCCCAGTATATGCTCGCATTTTAATAAAGTAAAAACGGACTTGCATCCGTTTTCTTTTTATTTTTCTAATACTGTATGACAACGATCACACAATCCATCTTCACGATGAGAATCTGTAATCATCCAACAACGAGGACATTGTACCCCTTGTGCTTTTTCAACGCCCACCTTAGCTACTTCATACGCTTTTAGTGAATCATCTTCAACTAATTCAACTTGGCTAACAATTAACCATTGAGCAAAGTTCGCTAAGTATTTTTCAACTAACACTTTATCTTCACTTGTTAATGAAATAAGTACTTTTGCTTCAAGTGGCTTCCCAATTACTTTTTCTGCACGAGCTTCTTCTAAAGCTTTTAATACATCGCTGCGAATAAGGAATAATTGTTTAAAGTCTTCTTGTAAACTTTCAACTTGGTAGTTATAAGTTTCATTAAATGAAAGATAGTGTACGTTTGCTTCATCTAAACTGTTGAAATGAGTCCATACTTCATCCATTGTATAGGCAAGAACAGGTGCCCATAAACGTGCTAAAGTATCCACTACATGATATAAAACACTTTGAACCTGTCTTCTTACATCACTGTCTTTTTGTTCAATGTATAAAATATCTTTAGTGTAATCTAAGAAATAACTACTTAAATCGTTGGTCATGAAATTTGTTAATCGACTGCTGATTTGTAAGTAATCATAGGTTAAGTAATCTTTTTTAACTGCTTCATTCACCTCATCAAGCAATACCATCATATATTGATTTTGTAAGCTCATTTCTTCAAATGAAACTAAATCTTGATGTGGATTGAAGTCTTCTGCATGTAAGTTTCCTAACATAAATCTAAAGGTATTACGTACTTTACGATATTGTTCTGAAACTTGTTTAAGGTTATCATCCCCAATACGCATATCTTGTTTAAAGTCTACTGTAAATGCCCATAAACGTAGAATATCAGCTCCATATTGGTTAATAACCTTCATTGGGTCAACGACATTCCCAATCGATTTACTCATTTTTTCACCCTTAGAATCACATACATATCCATGAGATAGTACATTTTTATAAGGGGCATGACCGTTGGTAGCAGTCGCAATAATTAATGAAGAGTTAAACCATCCACGATATTGATCAGATCCTTCAAAATATAAATCACAAGGATTATTTAATCCACGTGCTTCAAGTTCATTGTGAGAACTTCCTGAATCAAACCATACATCCATAATATCGGTTTCTTTAGTAAAGATGCCATTAGGACTATTTTCATTAGTATAACCTGGAGGTAATAAATCTTTTACATCTTTTTCAAACCATACATTAGAGCCATGTTCCTTCACTAAAGCCTCAATATGTTCAAACACTTCTTTTTCAATGATAGGTTTTTTATCTTCTGTATAAATAATTGGAATTGGAACACCCCATAAACGTTGTCTTGAAATACACCAATCTCCACGTTCTTTGATCATATTATGAAGGCGAACTTCTCCCCATTGATTCAACCAATTTACTTGTTTAATTTGTTCAAGTAATGGTTCACGAATCTTATCAATAGAAGCAAACCATTGAACTGTTGCTCTAAAAATAACTGGTTTTTTCATACGTTCATCATGAGGATAACTATGGGTAATAAATTCAAGGCTTAATAAATTGCCTAATTCATCTAATTTTAAAGCAACGCTCTTATTTGCTTTATCAACATATTGACCTTCTAAGAAGTCTCCAGCCTCAGCCATCATGCATCCTTTTTCATCAACTGGACAATAAGCCTTTAAGCCATATTTCAAACCTGCATAAAAGTCATCAGCCCCGTGTCCTGGTGCTGTATGTACACAGCCTGTCCCATCAACATCGGTAACATGATTACCCAAGATAATTAAAGATGGACGTTCTGGATAAAATGGATGTGATACTGTGATATATTCTAATTCTTTTCCTTTAAATACTTGAACGATTCCTTGATTTTCAAGATCAAACTTTTCAAGTAGTTCATCTACCTTACTTTCAAGAACGATTATTTTACCTTTTTCTGTTTGAACCATTGCATAATTATAGCGTTCATTCAAACAAATAGCTAAGTTTGCCGGAATTGTCCATGGCGTTGTTGTCCAAATGACAAAACTTGCATCCTCTGGTAAAATCCCTTTTCCATCTTTTACATCAAATTTAACAAAGATCGTAGGGTCTTTTTTATCGAAGTAAACAATTTCAGAATCTGCAATCGCTGTTTCTTGTACTGGAGACCAATAAATTGGTTTTAATCCTTGATAAATCAATCCTTGTAAAGCCATTGATGCGAATGACTTAATTTGACGTGCTTCAAATTCTTTATTTAACGTAATATATGGATGATCAAAATCAGCGATCGTTCCTAATCGTTTCATTGTTTCCTTTTGAGTTTTAATTTGTCCATGCGCATATTCTGCACATTTTTTTCTAAATTCTGTAGCAGCAATTTCTTTACGGTTTACCCCTAATTTTTGGATTGCATTTTCAATAGGTAATCCATGTGTATCCCAACCTGGGAAAAAAGGTGTATGAAACCCACTCATTGCATGTGAGCGTACGATAAAATCTTTAATTACACGATTCATCGCAGTTCCTGCATGCAAATTTCCATTGGCATAAGGAGGGCCATCATGTAAGACAAATTTTTCTTGTCCTTCATGTGCTTCCATTAATTTTTGATAATAGTCTTCTTCTTGCCATTTCTTTAAAATATCAGGTTCTTTTTTTGGTAAATTCCCCCTCATCTCAAAGTCTGTTTTTGGCATCAGTAGCGTGTCTTTGTATTCCATTTTCTCCTCCTTATAAAAACAAAAAACGTCCTTAATACTAAGGACGTAAATATACGCGGTACCACCTTACTTCATATTACATTGTAATATGCGCTTTGATCTTTAACGTAAGATTAAACGACTATACTTTGCATATAGTAGCTCACAAGTGATTCATTAAAAGTTCAGCTATCTATTTTCACCATCCATAGACTCTCTACAATTTGATTCTTTTAATCGTCTTGATCATTGCTTGTCATATTCTCCAACCACTCAAGATTTGGTAGTTGAATTGTTTCAAAATCATCTATCTTTTGCAAGATATCATTGATTTTATCTTTCATCTGATTTCTTGCATCTTTAGTCATTTTAACAGTATATGCTAATTCAGTCAATATCACCTTTGCACTTGTGAGTGCTTCTTTGATAATGGTATCAGCATTATTACTTGCTCCTTGAATAATCGTATTGGCCTCACTTAGTGCAATTCTTGATATTTCATCGGATAACTGATCTTTTATTTGATACTCACCTTGCAGTTTATCATAAGCTAATTGCAACTGATTCAACCGTTGTTCAAGACGCGCCAATTCTTTGGTTTTATAATCCCAACCCTCTTTTAATTGTTGCAGCTCTTCTTGGGTTTGTTTCACATAATCATCCACCTGAAAGCGGTCATAGCCATTTTTCATTAATTTAAATTTTTTATCCTCACCCATGACTCCCCTTTCATAGCTTATTGATATTTTTTATAAGCAATTAATAATCGATCTTTCTTTGTTTCTTTAACCACTCCATCAAACACAAATCTACCTGTTTTTTGGATGGATATAATATCTTTAGTTTGAACACTCTTCGTCGCATTTTCAACTATTACATGGTTAATTTTTACCATTTTCAAACGAATCATCTCTTTAGCATTTTCTCTTGAGGTATTAGCCATCGCACTCACAATTGCGTCAAGGCGAACACTAGAAACCACTTTTTCAAAAAGTAAGAATTGATCTTCCTTGTAATATAGAATATCACTTACTTTAAAAGATAAATTTAATTGATGAATCTTACTAAGGTTTTGAATAATATCCATCTGTATTTGTTTAAGAGCATAGATGACAATTTTATCCTCAAACACAAATATATCACCCAACATTTCTGGTGTTAATTTTAAAGCCATTAACGCCCCATACACATCACGATGACTTATTTTACAAAAAGTATTTTTATAAGTTGCACAAAGACATACAATACGCTCACTCGCCTCCCCATTAAATCCAATCACTTGTCGCTTCGCAAAGGGATGTCCTCCACTAAGCGTGTATGATTGACCTTTAAGCTGGGCTTTTGCATACACAATTTGACCTTCATCCAAGAAAAAGCTTGTAATCAAGCGATAATTCACTCTTCCCTGTGTTTGCCAATCTTGTATACGTTTATAAAGCTCGTTATTAGTATTGCTCATCTGTTGAATTTAAACTAATTTCTCCTTCAACACCTATTGATTTTGGAGAACACAATAATACATTATGACCAATTCCTTTAACAGAACCATCTAATGCAAATACTACTCCAGTTAAAAAATCAATAGCACGTCTTGATTGATCTTTTTGAAGACGATGCAAATTGACAACCGCTGCCTTATTCATTTTAAAATGCTTCGCGATTTCTTCTGTTTCCTCAAAACTTCTTGGTTCAAATAACACCATTTGTGCATTTGAATTGGATTTTGTAATTGTTTTATTTTTAGGCGCCTCATATTTACTTACATTTTCAGCTTCCACTTGTGTTGTTTCTAATTCCTCATCCTCAAATTCTATTGGTGCAATAAAGTTTTTAATTTTATCTGTTAGTCCCATCGTTATAATCCTCCTGCTTTTTTTATTGTAACATATTCTTTATCTATTTATCTATTTTTTGTATAATTTATCTATAAAAGGAGAGCTATATGAAGATTAGAACAGCGACACAAAATGACTTAAAAGAAATCGCCCAATTGATTAGAGAAATTGCTGAATATGAAAAGATGAGTAATGATATTAAATGGACAGAAGAAAACCTAAATCAAGCCTTATTTATTGAAAAAAGCGCCTATGTTATCTTAGGTGAATTGGAAGGTAAGATAATAGGATTTGCCTTATACTTTTTTAACTTTTCAACCTTTGAAGGAAGAAAGGGATTATATCTTGAAGATTTATTCATTTACGAAGCTTATCGTTCCAATGGTTATGGCAAACTATTCTTTAATGAACTACTAAGAATAGCTAAGGAAAATAATTGTGGAAGAATGGAATGGGTATGCTTAAATTGGAACAAACCATCTATCGGTTTCTATGAATCTTTAAATGCTCAGCCATTAACTCAATGGACAACATGGAGACTAGAGGATCATCAATTTGATGATATTTTAGATAAATCGTAAATAAACGATAAGGGAGGACGTTATGGATGTAATAAAAATTAATCGCTTCAACAAAAACTATGGTCAAGTTCATGCCGTTAAAGATTTAAATTTATCGATTGAACAAGGACAAATTGTCGGCTTCGTAGGTAAAAATGGAGCAGGCAAATCAACAACACTACGCTGTATACTAGATATGATTCATCCGACATCAGGAAAAATAGAAGTATTTGGCTTAGATAGCGTTAAGGATAGCAAACAAATTAAATCAATGATTAGCTATATTCCAAGTGAGGCTGCTTTCTATGACTCTATTAGTTGTAATCAATTGCTAAGATTTGCTGCTGACTTTAACCATTTTCCAAGTGAAAGTATTGAAGAACTTGCTGCTTATTTTGAATTAGACTTAAACAAGAAAATTAATGAATTAAGTTTGGGTAATCGTAAAAAAGTATCGCTTATTCAAGGATTTTTAAAGGAAGCACAACTGATGATTTTAGATGAGCCTACCAGTGGCTTAGATCCTTTGATGCAAAACAAGTTTTTCGATTTAATTCTGAAAGAAAAAGAAAAAGGGAAAACCATCTTCTTATCTAGTCATAATTTAAGTGAGATTGAAAAGTATTGCGACCAAGTAGCGATTATTAAGGATGGAGAACTCGTTGATTTCTTTAATATGAGTGAGGTAAAAATTCAACATAAACAAGTAGTTCATTATACCACTCAAGATGAGAACGTTACTTTTGAAATTAATGAAGATATCAATGAGGTCGTACAAAAACTCGCTAAATTAACCTTAACTTCACTTGAAATCAAAACAAAGTCAGTGGAAGATGAGTTTATCAGCTACTATAAGGAGGACAAATAATGAATAAGATCTCTGCAAAAAACATTGCAAAGTTAACTAAGTTCAATCTTTTTACTACCCGTAAAGTGATTATAGGATGGACAGTTTGCTTATTTGCTATCATGAGCTTATATATGATTTTATTTCCTACAGTACAAGATATCGCCCAAGTTAAGTTTGAATTAATGCCTACGGAACTTCTTCAATTTGTTGGTATGGAAGATTTAAGTGACATGAGCAATTATATGAATTATTATGGGATTATTTATGGCATCATTTTAATTGCAATTTCAATATTTGCTACAACCTATTCATCTGGTTTAATTATTAAAGAAGAAAAAACGAAGTCTATTGAATTTTTAAATTCATTGTTTGTAAGTAAAACAGAAATTTTTATCGCTAAATACTTCACCTCTACCATCGCTATTGCCTTGGTAGCTACAGCCTGTATCCTATCTGTAATTGGATGCGGATTAATTAATGGTGGCGAAACTTTTTCTCTTGTAGATGTTTTTTATTCAGCTAAAATAACAAGTTTTACCCCCCTATTATTTGGAGTGATTGCCTTGATGCTTTCAGGGATCAGTTATCGATACGGTACTCCTGCAATCAGTAGTATGGTTGTGGTAACAAGCTATATGCTTGGATACTTAGGACAATTATTAGGAGATAAGGCAGAGTGGCTATTATACTTCTCTCCATTTATTACCCTAAGTGTTGAAAAAGCCATTGCGCTAAGTAATGAGACCATGATTATGATTGGGGTTTACTTATTCATTTATCTAAGTTCAATTATCATTGGCTGTATCGCCTATCAAAAAAGAGACCTTGTCATCTAAGCATTTTAAACACATTAAAAAAGCAATTGGCTACTAACCAATTGCTTTATTTTTTAGTCTTCTTCTGCTTCTTTCACTGCTTGATCAATAACCTTTTGAGCAACCATTGGAGGTGCTGCTTCATAACGGTCGAATACCATTGTGTATTCCCCTTTACCTTGAGTCATTGAACGTAATTCAGTTGCATATTTTTGCATTTCTGCCATTGGTACGTCCGCAAGTATAACTTGTTCCTTATGATCATTTACTTCCATTCCCATAATCATTCCACGACGTTTGTTAAAATCACCGATGATGGTTCCAGTATAATCTTCAGGGAAGGTTGCTTCAACCTTACCAATAGGTTCAAGAATCATTGGTTTAGCCTTTGGCATCCCTGCACGATAAGCAAGTCTTGCAGCTGCTTTAAAGGCAATTTCTTTAGAGTCTACATCATGATAAGATCCATCTGTTAAGACTGCTTTAACACCTACAACCTTATATCCTGCTAATACCCCTTTTTCCATGCATTCTCGAAGTCCTGCTTCAACTGCTGGGAAGTAAGATCTTGGTACAGAACCACCAAACACTTCTTCATCAAATACCATTTCTTCACTATCTGTAGGTTCAAATCTTACAAATACATGTCCATATTGTCCAGCCCCACCTGTTTGTTTCTTATGTTTTCCTTCAGCTGTGATTGTCCCTTTAATGGTTTCACGATATTGTACTTTTGGACTTGTTGTTTCTACTTCTACTTTATATTTTGATTTTAATTTATTTAAGACTACATCAATGCCTTGATCTCCTAATGCATACAATACTTGTTCCTTGGTTTCAGCATTCTTCACAAATCTTAATGCCTTATCTTCCTCTAAAATTCTTTGGATAGCAAATGACATTTTATCTTCATCAGCTTTTGTCTTAGGCCATACCGCAACCCCTAACATTGCAGGTGGGAATTTAATTTCTTCAAGCAATACAGGTTTATTTCTATCTGATAAGGTATCATTTGTATCGGTTGTTTGTAATTTGATAACAGCCCCTAAATCACCTGTAAATAGTTTCCCTACTGCGACCTGATTTTTTCCTTTTACAACAAAGATTTGATGTACTTTTTCCATCGCATCTTTTTTCGCATTGTAAACTTGAGAATCAGCAGTTAATACCCCTGACATCACTTTTACAAAAGAAATCTTACCTACAAATGGATCGACAATCGTCTTGTATACTAATGCTGAAAGGGTTTCTTTTTCATTGGTTTCTAAAGTGATTTCTTGATCATTTTCATCCCTTGCACTAATCATTCCTTTTTCCGCATAACTTGGGAAGTATTCACGAATTAAATCTAATAAACGCTCAATCCCTTGTACATTGGTTGCACTTCCACAATATACAGGTCTAATTTCTCCTGCACGAACCCCAATTCTTAATCCTTTAGCTACTTCTTTTTCATCAAATTTTTCACCAGAGAAGAATTTTTCCATTAATTCATCATCACTCATAGCGATTGCTTCAGCAATTTGATTATAGTATTCTTCACATAAGTCTTTTAAATCTTCTGGTACATCTTTTGATTCATTGGCATCATTATAATACCAAGCTTTATTTCTTAAGATATTTACACTACCTACTACTACACCATTTTCAACGATTGGCATTTCAAACGGAATAACAGATTTACCGAATTTTTCTCTTAATGATGCATAGGTTTGATCAAAAGAGGCATGTTCTTCATCAATCTTATTAATAAAGAAAATCGTAGGAAGTTCTCGATCACATACTTCACGATAAGCACGTTCAACCCCTGATTCAACCCCTTCCTTAGCTCCAACAACAATCAAGGCACTATCCGCTACAGCTAAACCTGAACGTTGTTCTCCTTGATAATCTAAGTAACCTGGTGTATCGATAAAATTGATTTTACATTCTTTCCACTCAATCGGTGCAAGAGCTGTAAAAACAGATAATTTTCTTTTAATTTCTTCTGCATCATAGTCAAGTGCTAAGTTTCCATCACTTGCCTTTCCCATCCTCTCAATTTGTTTTGTGAAATACAATGCCGCTTCAACAACACTCGTTTTACCAGCACCACTATGTCCTAAAAGGACGATGTTTCTTACTTCGTTCGCTAGATAATCTCTCATATTATTCTCCCTACTTCAAATAGTCTTTCAATTCTTCAAAACAGTGTTCTCTTACATAATGGATTGCTTTATTTCCTTGGTAATCCAATACATCCTTGTCTGCTCCCTTATTTAATAAATAGATTACAAGATCTGAGTATCCACCATAGCTTGCACGCATAAGGGCAGTACATCCGCTTGAATCTTGTTCATTTAAGTTTGCATCACGGTTAATTAATAAATGAATCACATCTACTTTAAATGCCAACACAGCTTCCATAAGTGCTGTTCTGCCTTTATTATCTTTTTCGTTAACATCCGCTCCTTGATTAATTAAATATTCAACAACATCCAATTTCCCTAAGAAACTAGCTCTCATTAATGCAGTACGTCCATTATCATCATGTGAGTTTACATCTGATCCTGCTTCAGCTAACAATTTGACGATTTCTAAATGCCCTTTTTTTGCAGCACCCATTAAAGCTGTTTTATTATTTTTGTCTCTCGCTCTAACATTTGCTCCATTATCAATTAAAATACGAACAATTTCCAAATACCCTCTTTTTGCACTTCTCATTAAAGCTGTTCTCTTGTCACCATTGGCAACATTAACATCCGCTCCTTTTGATAAAGTTGCACAAACTTTTGCAAAATCACCTCTTGCACATGCTTCGAAAAATTCTAAATTTGTTTGATCCATCATCTTCTTGTCCTCCATTCGTCAAACTAACAAAAAACGGACGTAATTATACATCCGTTCTCGTTCTTAAAATTGTCCGCAAAACCCCATCGAAAATAACATTACCTACAATATCGGTGTCGAAAAGACTTTTTCTTGCAACGCTCATATTATTATCTCCGATCATTTTACTAATTAAATTGTAAGCGTTATCACACCTAAAATCAAGTACTTTCAATGATATTCATATAAATTTCACAAAATTAGTTTTTCTTACGCATCCTTTTGCATATAAAGGGTTCTTGAAGGGAATGGAATCGTAATATTTGCTTCCTTAAATGCCTTTAATACTTGATAATTCATTTCATTTTTTAAGGCAATACCTTCAGGATAAGTCTTGGTGGTTGCGAGTACACGTAATTGCACACTTGAATCTAATAAGTCGCTTACACAAATTTTAATATCATCACTAATGACTAAAGGATGTTTAATCGTTAAGTCACGTAATATATCAATGGCTTTATCTACATCACTATCATAACTAATCGTAAAAAACATATAATTACTAAATTGACTATGTTCTTCCCTATTCTCAACAATGGCAGAATTCATAATACTATTAGGAATAATAACCGTCGTACGATAAATTGTTTCAACCACAGTATGGCGAAGCCCAATATCAATTACCTTGCCAGATATATTTTTTTCTGGAATATTAATCAAATCTCCTTTAACAAAAGGCTGATAAAAAGATAGGAATAATCCACCTATAATATTCGCTGTTGAATCCTGTGCCGCTAACCCAACAACTACTGCCAATACACTGGTTGCTCCCAGTGCTGCAGTCACTAAGGTTGCCAATGGTTTAACTTGATAGACAATGAGCAAGAATACCACAGCATTTACAACCCCTTCAAGTACCTTGCCAATAAATCCATAAGAGGTTTCTTTAGATTTCTCCTTACGCATTGTATCTGAGGAATCTTCTATTTTTTTCATCTTCAAATATTCGTTTTTCTTTGCACCCAGTACAATCTTACGAATCACCTGTTTACTGATTTCACCTACAATAATATATAAAATACTGATGACTACAAAACCCACAAGTCCGTAAGTAAACATATTATCTTCATAAGCTAACCAAGGTTTAAACATTTCAATTATTTCACTCATAACGACTCCTATTTTATTTGATCTT
Organism: Erysipelotrichaceae bacterium; assembly: GCA_044432885.1. Taxonomy (GTDB): domain Bacteria; phylum Bacillota_I; class Bacilli_A; order Erysipelotrichales; family Erysipelotrichaceae; genus CAYJNO01. Next base: position 21,513 of record JAWXUG010000009.1, read on the forward strand.
TCAATTGATTATAATTTGGCATATGCATCAATACCAAATCATAAAACCTTTTAGAATGATTAGGTACGACCAAATGACAATACTCATGCCATAATACTGCATCGATACATTCTTTAGAAAAATGAATCATTCTTGTACTTAATACAATTTCATTTTTACGATGCGTGCATTGCCCATGTCTTCCTGTTAAATATTTTACCCTAATTGTTGGATGAGGTAAATGATATTCATCCATTACACAATCCCATTTAACCCTTAATTCATCTATTATTTTCACTAAATCTTTTTCATGATACCTATAAAACAAACGCAAAGCATCCTCGCTGCTCCCATTAGGTAGCTGTACATAATATAAATCATTATTAAACCATAACTTCTTTTTGTCTTTTTGCTCATAAATGATTGAATAGCATTCACCTAAATAATAAATCGTTTGATTGATAATATGAAACTTTGTTGAATGTTGTAATTGTTCTCTTTTCTTCATCGCTTGTAAAATCCAATCTTGTTTAGATTGAAGAAATGCTAAAATGTAGTCATGAGATACTTTAGGACTACACGTTACTTTTAATGTTTGTTGATCTACCACTCTTAAATAAACATGTTTAATTGCTTTATGTTCAACAATTACTTCATATATTTGATTACAAACATTGATTTTCATTAGATAATTTTCTTCATTCTTCCCAAGGCAATCGTATCAGGACCTGTATGGGCCATGACAATGGTTCCTAGTGGATGGACACGAACTTCTTGTTGAACGATTTCAGCAATCGAATTTGCAAGTTTTTGAGCTTCTTCATCACAATCCGCATGAAGCACATACCATATATACTCTTCTGGATTTTCGACTTTAGTAATCGCATCGATTGACATGAGTAAAGCTTTTCTTTTTGTACGCACCTTATCATAAACATCAATTGCCCCATCTTCTACCTTTAAAATAGGTACTATTTTTAATAGATTGCCAAGCGCTGCAGCCATCGCACTAATTCTGCCACCATTTTTTAGATGAATTAAATCATCCGGCAATAAACATGCCCACATGCTTGCATCTCTTTCTACTATTTCTTTAATTTCACTCGTTGTCATGCCTTGTGAAATCATCTTTAAAACCTGTTCACACAATCCAATATTTACATAAGCAATGTGTAAACTATCTATCACTGTAACTCTACCATCATATGCCTTACTCGCTTGCAAAGCAGTTTGATAGGTGCCGCTTAGCTTTGAAGACATAGGAAGATAAATGATTTCATCATATTCCTTTAGTAGTTGCTCATACATCTCAATGATTTTACCTAAAGGAGGTTGAGATGTTTTACAAATTGCCCCACTTCTCATGTGTTGGGTAAAAGCTTCTAAAGTTATTGTTTCTTCATCTATATATTCTTGATTATCCACCATCACAGGCATACGAACAACGTGAATTTTTAAGCTTTCACTTTCTTCTTTTGATATCCCTGAAGCTGAATCTACCATTAACGCAATCTTACTCATATTCTCACCTCATAAGAGGAAGTTTACCATAGTCCGTTTATATAAACAATGATTTTTACCTAGTTATTATCCCTAGATAAATTATGTATTTTTACCATGTTTTTTATAGTAAATAAACCATAAATATTTAAATTACCAAATAAAAAGCAGTTTTATAATTTGCATTTAAACTGCTTTGTTATATTAATCTAATTTTTCAAACACGCTTGAGGGTTGTCTACAGATTGGACATTCAAATGTTTCATCTAGTATTCCTTCATGAATGTAGCCACAAATAGTACATTTATAACTTTCTTTAGGTTTCATTTCTTCATTAAACTTTATTTTTGACAATAAGTCCTCACACATCGTTTGAATCGCTGCATCTTGTGTGCTTGATTTTATCTCTTCAAGAAGCTTCGCTGCATTTCCACTTTGTGGCAACATATATCCTGCTTCACGAATAATATCTTCTGCCATAATTCGATTGGATTTTTCAAACGCCTTAG
>JAWXUG010000010.1:0-22564 GCA_044432885.1 Erysipelotrichaceae bacterium
CTTGAGTTTACGTATACAGCGATTGTTGCGTTGTCAAAGAATACTGGAACGAAACCTGCAACTGCTAATACTGGAGCTTGCATAACTATTAATGCGATAATAGCTAAGAATTGTCCAGCAGCACCACACATAAAGCCCATTGTTACTGCGTTTGCACTACCAAATCCATAAGCAGCAGCACAGTCGATACCTGGCATTGCCCCTGGTAATAATTTATCAGAGATACCTTGGAATGAGTTTGTTAATTCTGCTACGAATGTTCTAACCCCTAATTGTAAAATTGCTAGGTAAACAGCAAAGTTAAATGAAGTTGTCATAATATAGAATAAGAAACTTGATGTAGCTCCTAACATTCCTGCTTCAATTAAGTATTCTTTTCCTAATACTAATAAAATTGCAGCGAAGAAAATTGTCATTAAGATTGCTGTAGAAACGATGTTGTCATTAAAGATTTCTAAGAACCCTGGAAGTTCGTAGTCTTCAAAACGTTTAGTTCCTTCAACAGCTGTACCAAATATTTTTGAACCTAATGCTGACCAGATTGCGATACCAAACATTTGTTGATGTGCAACACAGAATCCAGCACCATCAGTTAATTCTTGAGCTAATTCAACAGTTAAGTTTGAACCTACAGCCCAATATAGTCCTAATAAAACTGACATGATGAATAATAATGGCATATCTCCCAATTGAGGGAAACAAATTAAGATGAACCAGAATGCAATTGTAGCTTGTTGTGTTTGTACATGTCCTGTAGTAAACACAGCTCTAAGTTTAGTAATTTTTTGGAATTTTACCAATAAAATATTAAATACAAATGCAATTAATAATAAAATCATTACTTGAGAGAATGATTTCCCTACTGATTCAATCGCAGATTGTGCAGCTGCTTGCCCCATATAAGTATCTAATACAATTGCACTTAAATTAAAACGATCTTGTAATGCAGCAAGAATAGGCTTAAATGTACTACTTAACCCTCCACTACCTACACTTAAAATCATGTAACCAACTACTGCTTTGATAAATCCTGCTAATACTTCATAAATAGGTTTCTTTAATAATAGATAACCAACTACAACTAATAACCCAATAAAGTATGCTGGTTGTGTTAGGAAGTTATTAACAAAATACTCCCAAACAAATAATAGAATTTCCATCCGTTATTCCTCCTTCTCGAATTTTTCTATCCTTTCGGCTAAAGAAAGTATGTCAGCAACACTATTCACTTCAAGTAACTCGTCTATTACGCCGTCAATCATCAACATTTCTGTAAGTCTAATCATGTTGGCTAAATGTTCTTCATTACTTGTTGCTGCTAGAGTAAAAAACAATCTCGCATTTTTCGATTCATCATCAGGATCAAAAACTACTGGTTCTTCCACTTTTGTGAAACTGATTGTTGTCCCATGAACATGATTTCCACCTAATGTTGAATGAGGCATTGCAACATTGGGTGCGATAATAATGTACGGACCATACTCATTGACATTTGCTATAATTTCATCGACATATTCAGGATCTAATACCCCTTCGTCAATTAAGCGCTTACATGAACCTGCAATCGCTTCCTGCCATGTCTCAAATTTTTGAAAAAAATCTATATGATTTCTCTCTACAAAATCTCTTAACATAAACTTCCCTCAACCTTCTTTACTATATTTTATCTAGTATTCATGCAAAATGATACATGTATAAATGATTATTTATATCCTTTTATGATATATATGTTATTTTATGAACTATTTATTGTTCATGTTGCCCATAGCTTTGCCACCCTAAAGATTCTTTAGCAATTTCTTCATCTGAAAGCTCTGGAACACTGCCCATAATTCTTGCCAAAACATATGTTTTGCTTCCTTCTTCCAAATATACTGCCGAAAACAGCGCTTCTTCTAAGGTTTTTCCTATTGTAATGACACCATGATGCTTCATAATTACAGCTGTTGCATTTCCCATATAATCGCAAGCTAATTTACCCATGCCAATATCACTAGAGACTGTCCATGGTGCGACACTTACCCTGTCATGATTGGCATCTATCAAAGTGACCATGCATGCTGGTAAACTTTCATTAGCAAATCCTATTGCTGTTGCATAGGGTTGGTGAGTGTGAATAATTGCTTTTACTTCTGGCATGTTTTCATACATATAAATTAACGCAGACAAATCTGAAGAAGGTTTTCTTTGTCCTTCTATTACTACGCCTTTCATATTAGTTACAACCATATCTTCTGGAATCATTTTTTCATAAAGCATTCCTGAAGGCGTAACAATACAGTATTCACCTACTCTTAAACAAATATTTCCTCCAGTTAAAGATATTAACTTATACTCTTTTAATTGTAGGCAAGCCTCTAATAATTCTTCTTTTTCTTTTTCAAACATAGCTACATTACCTCTATTATTCTATTTATTTATTAAATGAAGCTTGATATATGAGCTTACACCATTTTTATCATTTGAACCGCATACATCAAATGCACTTTTTTGTATTTTTAACTCGCTATTTGCCATTGCAATTGGGAATTTTGTCTTTGAAAACATAAATAAATCGTTGTGATTATCTCCAAAACAAATCACTTCTTCATCTTTCAAATGATATTTTTCTTTTAAAAAATCTATCCCTGCTCCCTTATCTGCTAAAACATGGGTTATGGTGAAAATTGAGCCCTCTGATTGAATAAATTTTACATCAGGAAACCTTTCGTTTATACAATTCGCTAAATCAATCGTTTGTTGAATATCTTCAGCACAAACCACAATTTTACATACCTCATCTGAACATACATCATCCACCGTCGCATCTGCAATAACTTGTAGTTCCTTATTTATACGAGTAATATAAAATTCCAATTTTTCACTTTTATTAAATCTATAGACAACTTTCTTTCCTGTGCAAACAAATCCATAATTTCGCTCGACAAGTGTATCCATAATAACCTTAAGTTCTTCTCTTTTAATATTATGTGTAAGAATAGGTTGATCGTTTTGAACAATCATTCCTCCGTTATTACATATATACGGTATAGTAATGTTTAATTCTCTGGCAATTTCTCTTACTATTTCTTTGTTCCTGCCTGTAGCTACCGTAAATTTAATTCCCAATAAGTCTAACTCTTTTTTTACTGACACCATATCTGTATCAAGCGTCCCGTTTGATGAAATTAGCGTTCCATCTAAATCAGAAACAATTAATTTAATTTGAGTACTCAACTCTTGCATTACTTTATCCCCAAATCTCGTTAATTTTAGCTTTAATTTTCATCGCTTCAGCTTTTGGATCTTCAGCCATTCGAATAGCTCTACCAAAAATAAAGCATGAAACAGGAATTCCTCTAAATTTTTCTAAATCATCATATCCAATGCTACCTGTTGCAGCAACATCCATCCCGTAATCACAAAGTTTCTTTAATGTTTCAATTTCTTCATCTGTCCACCCACCAGGTTTGTCACCTGAATGTTGTAAAGTAAGTTGAGAAACACCTAGTTCTTTCCAAACCTTAACATCATCAAAAGACCAGTTACCATAAAGTTCTATTTGAATTTTTGTATCTAAATTACGTTTTTTTGCTTCTTCTTGAACCGCAATAATTGTTCCTGGTTCGCATGCACATAAAACTGTCGTAAAATCTGGACGTCCATCCAACAACATTCCGCCAATTTTATTTCCAGCATCTACAATTTTTAAATCAGCTAGCAAAGGTTTGTCAGGATAAATTTCTCTCATAATTTTAACAACTCTTGCGCCTTCTGCGGCAATTAGTGAATAACCGCATTCTAAAATATCAATTGCATCTACAACTCCTGTTGAGCAATCACGAATCGCTTCTTCAACACTTGAACAGTCTAAAGCTAATTGTAATGTTGGTATTTTCATTTTATTTTCCTCTTCATTTATCTTTCATTTTTTTTCGAATAAAATCATTGATTTCATCTAGTAACCCTATAAATTCAAGATTTTCCTCTGATTTTACTTCAGCAACAAACACACCATTAAAATTGATTTTTCTGAAGTAATCCATGCAACCATCAAAGTCAACAATTCCTTCACCGTATGTTACATTAATACATACATTCTCTAATGCGTCCTTCACATGACATGCCACAATGTGATTTTGATTATATTCAAAATCTTTAACTGGATCTATCCCTATTGATGCAGTATTTCCATAATCTGCATATAGTTTCAAATTATCAATATTTAGTTCATCCAAAATTTTTACAGCTTTTTCGATTGACGAAAAAAACGGAACATCTTCTAATACTTCTAATGCAATCACAATATTTTTTTGTTTTGCATAATTGGCTATTTCCACAAATGATGCACATGCATCTTTTACAGTTTGTTCCGTACTATCTTTTCCGTTTACATCATATGCTGCTACTTGAATTATTTTTACTTCTAAAATAGAAGCGATATCTATTGTCCTTTTGACAATAGATATCCCTTTCTCTCTAATTGTTTCATCTGGATCACCTAACGGGAAATATCGATTTGCGGTCAAAGCTATAGTTTCAAAGGGCATATTAAATGATTTTGCCATTTCTCTAATAGCAATAAACTCTTCATCTTTCATTTCTAATCGTTTGATTCTAGGTAACAATCCATCTATACTAAATTCAATGAAATCAAATCCAGCAGCCTTTGCTAATGCGAATTTATCTTCCCATTTAAGTTGAAAAGGCAAGCCCTTCTCATATAATCCTAATTTGATTTTCTCTATGCTATGCATAATGAATTATAGGAAACTTGGATATGGTAAGTTTGTTTCCCCTGTAAACACATCATCAAATCCACGTGGATAATGATATTCTAATTTATCTTTATCATTAGGATAAGTGAATTTTCCGCCTACATCCCAAATAAATGGTTTAAATTGATATTGTAGTCTATCTTTTCTCATTTTCCACAATGCTAAAATTTCATTTGTATCTGCTTTAAAGTTAGTCCATAAATCATGGTGGTATGGAATCATAACTTTACAATTTAAACATTCTCCCATACGTAAAATATCACTTGATGTCATTTTGTCAGTAATTCCTCGTGGGTTTTCTCCATAAGAACCAAACGCTACGTCGATATTATATTCATTTCCATGCTTAGCGTAAATATTTCCATAATGTGAATCACCACTATGATAAACAGTTCCTCCTGGAGTCTTGATTACATAAGATACCGCTCTATCGTCCATATCGTCTGTTAATCTTCCTCGAACATCACCAGCTGGTGGTGCAGTGATTAAAATTGTTCTATCAACCGATTCAACTGCATGAATCTCAATATCTTTTACTGTGTATACATCTCCTGGTCTTAAAGTAACTAGTCTTTCTTCAGGAACACCCCAACTTCTCCATAAATCTGTCGCAAATTTTGATCCAATAAACGGAATAGGTTCAGAAATATTATTCAATACTGATGCTGCTAAATTAATATCAATATGATCTGTGTGCGTATGAGATGCAATAACTGCGTCCAACTCTTTGATTTCAAAAGGATCTAAAACTGCTGGAACAGCGCGTAAATTTGGTTGTAAATTTTTTGCTCCACTCATTCTAGCCATTTGATGATCTGGATCCATATATTTTTTTGCATGTGTTCTTTTCCCAGATCCACACCAATAGTCGATTGCGATATTAGTATTATTTTCTGTTTTTATCCATAGTCCTGTGCAACCTAACCACCACATTGAAAAAGTTCCTTTTTCAACAACTGTATCGTGAATTTCTTCATTAAGCCAAGTTCCCCATTCTGGGAACGTGCTCATTATCCACCCTTCTTTTGTTACATCTTTAACATTAGCCATATTTTCCTCCTTTTGACATTTGTCTTTTTACATATTTATCATATCTTATGATTTATTCATATACCACAACGATATATGATTAATTAATATATTTTATGAAACTTTTATGATAAAAATTTAATGGCTATAAAAATTTACATATTTTTGCTATATAATAAATTAAAGGAGTGAAATTCAATGACAAAAATATTACCTTCAATTGCATCAGCAGACCAACTTAATGTTCAAAATGAACTCAACAAAATTAAAGGAACTCCCTATCTTCATATTGATATCGAAGATGGAAATTTTATTCCTAACATTACTTTTGGATTGAAAATGATCGAAAGCATCGTTCATAACAATCAATTTTATTATGATATTCATTTGTTAGTAACAAATCCACTTTCTTATTTGAATGATTTATTAGAATTAAATATTCATGCTGTTTCATTTCACATCGAAGCCTGCGAATACCCTCTTCAAATTTTGAATAAATTAAGGAAAAATAATGTCAAAGCAGGTGTTGCATTTAATTTCAAAACGCCCATAGAAACTATTATTCCTTTCATTCAATCTATTGACTATATTTTAATTATGACAAGCGAGCCAGATGACGGAAGTAACTTCTTTAATACTGAAATATTAAAAAAAATTTCTCATGCTCGTAAAATATTGCCCAATAATATCGAAATTTGGGTAGATGGCGGTATTTCTGAAAAACATCTTCCTTTAGTCACTAATGCAGGTGCTGACACTGTTGTTATGGGTCGTGCTGTGTGGAAAAGTGCAAATCCAACTGAATCCATAAACATTTACACAAATTTATAAAATATAAAAATGACTTAATTTTGCTTCAACCCTGCTCGTAATTTGTTTTACAAATTTGCGCTACTAACACAAATTTGTAAAGAACAAATATCCACTAGCAATGTAGTTTATTATTTCGTATGCTTCGCATTCTCAACTGGCTTTTTAGCCATAATCTAAAAACCAAGCATCTTAGCTATGCTTGGTTTTTAGATTATTATAAATTAAAGTGTTGTTCGGAATTCTTTTACTATATCCATGAACTCTTTTACACGCGATTCATCTACTGCATTTTCAAATACACCATCATATTTGAATGTCGTTGCACAGACCGCACCATCTGCAACACTTAGCTGTCTTACTATATTATCTTTGTTACATCCTGTATTACAGAAGATCGGCGTTCTCTTAACACTATTTTTGACCAAAGTTAACACTTGAGTATCTGTTTCCGCTCCTGCAGTCAATCCTGATACGCACAAAGCATCTGGGCGATTATTAAATTCTGTTGATTTGGCAATCTCACTAATACTTCTGTCTGCTAAATATTTAGCAGCTTCAGGCACAATGTTAAATAACATTTTAACATCCTTTGCCCCTACTTTCATTTTATGTCTAACAGTTGCTCCAACGTTTGTATTCCATAACCCAAAATCACTTGCGTATACACCTGATATAATTTCTCTTATAAACTGCCCTCCAACAGAAACTGCCAAATCCAAAGACGCAATAGGATCCCACAGGCAGTTCACACCATAGGGAACTGTAATTTCATCTTTTAGTGAACCAATAACATATGCCATCGCTGCCACTGTGACAGGTTCTACCTTTGTAAGATAAGGCAAACTGAATTCGTTTGAAAACATTACTCCATCAACACCACCGTTTTGTAATGCTAATAAGTCATGTCTTGCACACTCAATTACCTTTTCCATTCCACCTTCTTCGTCATAATACGGATCTCCAGGTAATGGTTGTAAATGACACATTGCAATAATAGGTTTTTTTACACCAAATACTTCATCTAACCAAGTTTTCATTTTCACTTCCTCCTGAAAACATACTAACATCACTACTTATTTCCCACAATATGAAATAGATAATTATTCATATAAAAGATTAATCAATCTTAAACAGACAAAACGTTCATAAATTATATTTTTATGAACGTTTTGTGAGTGTATATATTAAATTTCTCTCATCTCACCATCACTGTTACCCTGCGTTTAAATTCATCATTGGTTCAACCTGTATTATTTCTGTATCATGACGGTTTTTAATAGCACCAATAATTTCTCTATTAGCTTCGTGATCTGTAATCAAATAGTCAATAGTATCAAATGATGCATAATGAAATCCAAAGTACAATCCAAATTTATAGTGATCGCATAATAAAAATTTTTCACCTCTTGTTCGACTTAGCATAGTTTGGTTAATAAGCGTTTCTGTCATCAACTCAGTTGAGACACCTGTCTCATCCAATCCGCTACACCCAATAAAACATTTAGTGGCAAATACTGTAGATAGTGTAACTAATGCAACATTCCCCGACATACTATTTTTGGGAAACCTTACTTCTCCACCTGTAAAAACTACTGTTACTAAAGAATCAGGTGTATAATTAATCGCTTTTGCATTATTCGTAAAAACCGTAACCTTTTTATGTTTTATAAATTCTAAAATCATCAAACCTGTCTTTGAAGAATTCAAAAAAATAACATCATTATTCACAATATAACTTGCTGCTCTTTTGGCGATGGCTCTCATATATCGTTCTCTATCATATTCATCATTCTCTACAAACTCTTGTATCAAATATGCACCGCCGTAATTACGAATAATTGCCCCCTTTTCTTCCCAAAACTGCAAATCACGCCTTATAGTTAATGTTGAAACTTGGAATCTTTCAGCTAACTCAATTACATTTGCTTTTTGTTCGTTTTGAATCACCTTCATAACCTTTTTTCGTCTTTCATCGACTTCTTTTTTGCTAACTTTCATTTTCACTCCTTATTCATTATCTATTTTTAAAATTTTACTCTCACATAATATATATATTTATATGATACAATTATACAAATAAGTAATCAACTATAAATATATATTATAAATGAACAGATATATCAATCATTTACCTTGTATAGCGATTTTATATAGTAATATTTCATAAAATTTTTAATATAAATTTCATTAAAGCCTTCATTTTTTATATAAGAAAAGCCCTAACACCAAAAATCATAACCACCTTAAGTTATATTATAATGATTTTCTCTAAACTCGAATAGAGTTAAAACATTTAATATATTCATTGACTTGATTAATTAATTTTTCTGCATTTTCTGGAATGTTTTTCAAGTAATCCACTTTTTAAATGTGAAAAAAAGTTTTCGCAACACGCATTATCATAACAATTTGCTTTACGTGAATGCGATATTGTAACACCTGCTGCATCTAATCTTTTTATATAAAGTAAACAAGTATATTGAAACCCTTGATCTGAATGTAAAATGCATATTTTTGTTGAATCCCACGTTTCATTAAATATTAAATCTAAATTGCTTTGCACCAATACATTGTCGTTAAATTTTGAAATAGTATATGCTAAAATAGAATTGTCATAAAGGTCTTTTATGACACCAATATAAAGGCGACCCTCTTTATGATAGATGTAAGTTACATCTGTAACTAATTTATACAATGGGCGGTTTGCCTTGAAATTTCGAGCAAGAAAGTTGTGATGGACGATTCTTGCTTTTTCATTCCACTCTTGTCTTGTACGACTAGTAAAGCATTTTTTTCGTATTGGTGATTTCAAATCTTGTGTCTTCATATGCAAGGGTCATTTTATCTTGTGTTTATTTTACTCGGTTCTTTTCATAGCAAGTGCTGTATTTATTTCTCTATGTTCTTATATATTCTTTTTATGAATGAATATTATAAAATTTTTATTGTATAGTATATATATTATTAATTTTAATTATATTTAAGTTTCGCGTAAACCACAAAAAAACTATGATTTCTCATAGCTTTTTTTCAATAATTTTTATTACTGCTTATTTAGTTGCTGCATCAATGGCTTGAGACACAGCTAATTTCATTGCTTCACTTGTTACTGTACAGCTTGAAATCGCATCTACATCTGCTGATTGTTCTGCAATCATTGTATCTACCAGTGTAGTTAATGCAGGTGTTGCGATACCATCTGTTTCTACATGTGCTGTAGCTTCAATTGATTCGATAGCTGTTTCTGTAAACGTTACTTCAACTACGATATCACCGTTATGTCCCGCAACGGTTACTTCTTGAACACCTGCGTTATAAATAGCTTCTGCTCCTGTTGTAGAATCATCGCTTCCTCCACATGCTGTTAAACTTAATGCTGATAAAACTAGTAATACTGCTAATAATTTTTTCATTTCTTTACCTCTTTCCAAGTCTATTTTACCATTTCATTTTCATAATGAAAGAATAAAATTCTTAAGATTTCTTTTATTTCTGTTCTAAGCCCCAGTCTTTAACAATCGTATTCCAATAATTTGTTGGATAATATCTAACGGTACTTGCCTCAAAATATCCAAGTTCATTCCCCGCATCAATGCATTCCATTACACTAAAAGCCACCACATATTCATTAAACTCATAAGCAACTACATAATGCAAATTGTATCCTTCTTCTGATTTAATAACTTCTCTATTTTCATCTAATAAAGATGCAGCATATACCGATGTATTTAAATAGATATTTGAAGGTGCATATTCGCCAATAAATGCTTGAAGCTCTTCTGCGCTTTCTAATGTTTCAATTAATGGACATGTCAATTCTAGATACCATGTGTTTTGTTCAAATGCATCTTGAAAAGTTGATACTCCATCATTGATTAATCTCATAGAAGTAACGCCTTTACTGGTATCAAAAGTAATATCTGACCCATATATTTGAGTATGTGTTTCTTGATTTATCATATCACTCAATGTTGTCACAGTTAATTCTACATCTGTCAACTCAGTTGCATCTTCATTTTCATAGTATCTAAACGGCACTATAAATGAGCTGCTTAATAAATCTAATTTTTCTACAGTAATGGGCATCTCTACTTCCGGAGAAATCATGCTCATAATATCCGCAGCAGAATCACCTGCTACAAACTGATCGTAAAAAATATAAATATCTTCACCATCCGTTTCCTCACTGTCACCAACTTCTCCTTCTGTGCCTGCATCAAAACTAGTGTCTATATCATCCTCAGTGTCTTGTGCTTCACTTCCACCACAACCTACAAGTAATAAAGCTAATAAAATCATTGCTATCTTTTTCATAACAACCTCCTGTTACAAATATACTACTATTTATAAACACTATTTGCAATTAACATTGTTTTGATATTTAACCATTCAAATTATTGTCAAATGATTTAAAATGCGTTTTATAAAGCAGAAAAAAACTGCAACAAAAGGGGTATGTTGCAGTTTAGATAAAATTAACGATAGAATGCTTTATCAGCTACTAAAGTTAAATCAAGATTTGTTACTACAAGAGGAACTCTTCCATCAGGGTTTGCATCAGAATAGATTCCTTCAGTTGGCATAATTGCACCTTTGGAAGCATATAAATCCATGTAGTTAATATTTCCTTCTTTACAAGCTGTAATAAAATCTTCTTTGCTTGCAAATACTGTTGGCGCTTCAACGCTACCTACTTCAAGTAAGTTTGCATTAACTGTTCCTGGTTCAAGTGCGGTTCCTGCTGTTACGCGGTCTTCCATTAACCATGATCTTTCCCATTGAGCTTCTCCTAAATCCCAATCACCTTGGTCATTCCAGTCTTGACCAATATAAGAACTTAATTCTTGTTCTGGATATAATTTAATTTGTTGTTCTGTGCTATCAGACATACAAATTGGTAATCCACTTGTTACTTGATTAAAGAATACAAGTGTATCATAATCAACTGTATAAAGGATTTCTGAATAGTATGCTACACCTAAACCGAACATTCCTCTTTCATCTCTTTCCATGTAGATGGTTCTCATATTACCATTCATGATAGCTGATTGAGCAGTTGTTTCGATTGGATTAACTTGATATAACACAGCGCCCTCTGTTCCTTCTTCAACAGCCATTTGTGTTTCAGGGTCCATCCAGAATTCTTGCACTGAGTGATGTCCAATATTGATAATATGTACATAACGATCTTCACCAGAATAGTTATATGGATCATCAGCTAATTGTTCCATAAATCCAATTTGTCTTAAGTATGAACCGTTTGCATTTTGCATACCATCTTCATCCCCATTTACAAATTTACCGTATCCTGTACCTTCATAGTCTTCAATCCAACGACCATCTGGTGCAATAAATGTTTCAGTTCCAACGAAACCTAATAAAGCGGCAATAATATATGGGCTTTCTTCAGATACATCTTCAGGAATCATTGTTGTAATATATTTTGCTTCAGGTAATGCGCAAGCTTCTTCGATTGAAGTAACTTGAGTTTGATTTACTTCAAAATATAATCCAGTACGCATTGTAGCTGTTGCTGCTGCTGGATACCATCCCCAAGTTCTAATTTTTTGATTTTGACGATCTGCAAAATCAGCAAACGATAAGATTGATGAACCTTGTTGTGATGATGACATATAGGTTGTACCTAAAGATGCCCCTGACATTGTATCAAAATCTGCTACATTATCACTCTCACCTGTTGGTTTCCATAAATCTAATTCTGCATTTGGATCTTCATATATAACTTCAATTCCTACAGATCCACATTGTTCTTGGAATGTAGTAGGGGTTGTTGTTGATGTATCAGTTGATGGTGTTGTTGTTTGAGCACACCCTGATAACATTAACATCGCTAATAATAAAACGACTATCTTTTTCATCTTTTCTCCTCTTTCTTATTTAGTTGCTGCATCAATGGCTTGAGACACAGCTAATTTCATTGCTTCACTTGTTACTGTACAGCTTGAAATCGCATCTACATCTGCTGATTGTTCTGCAATCATTGTATCTACTAATGTAGTTAATGCAGGTGTTGCGATACCATCTGTTTCTACATGTGCTGTTGCTTGGATTGATTCAATCGCTGTTTCTGTAAATGTTACTTCAACCACAATATCCCCATTGTGACCTGCAACTGTTACTTCTTGTGTTCCAGCATTGTAAATAGCTTCTGCTCCTGTTGTAGAATCATCGCTTCCGCCACATGCTGTTAAGCTTAATGCTGATAAGACTAGTAATACTGTTAATAATTTTTTCATTTCTTTTCCCCTTTCTTGATAATAAAATAACATACTCTTTGTTAATTTATCGTTAAGATTTTAACAATTATCAATTTATCATTTATTTAAAGACCTCTGTTTGTTAAGATAGTACTATGAGAATACTATTAATAGAGGATGAAATTGAATTAGCTAAATCAACAGCGACTTCACTAGAAAAAAATAACTTCATAGTAAAACTCGCTCATAATGCACAAGATGCAATCGAGCTTTTATCTTATGAAGATTTTTCTCTTGTTATTTTAGATTTAAATCTTCCCGATATGGACGGTTTAGAAATCTTAAGAATGACTCGTAGTAAAAATAGAATTCCTGTCATCATTGCCTCTGCAAGAGAAAGTGAATTATCTGTTGTTGAAGGTTTAGATTTAGGTGCTGATGATTATATTATTAAACCGTATAAAATAGAAATCCTCGTCGCTAGAATCTATGCCGTGTTAAGAAGATTTCAAGGACAAGCAAGTCAACTTTTATCCATTGAACAACTCTCGTTAAATAGAAGTAAACAGTTGATTCAATACAAGGAACAAACTATAGAATTTACCAATAAAGAATATGCTATTTTAGAATATTTAATGGTAAATTATCCTAATCTTGTATCTAGCGAAAATATTATTAGTTATGTATATGACCCTGACTTTAATCCTTTTTCATCAGTAATACGTGTGCACTTTGCCAATTTGAGAAAGAAGCTTCTTCATGCTACACAAAACCATTTTTCAATTGATGTTGTGAAAGGAAAAGGATACAAATTATGTCACCATTCCAATCCATACAAAGAAAATTAATTTTTGTATTATGTTTATTGATTTTTTTTATTAGTCTTTTATACAATGAAGACTTTTTAATTCATTTATGTATTTCACTCCTTCTTGTATTGTGTGTTGTAACCTATGCCGCAATTTCAACCTTTTACTTTAATAAACATATTCAAACTAGCTTTGAAGAAACACAAGATAATATTAAGGCTTTAAAAAACTTGAATTTTGATGATTTAACCCAAGAACAATTTAAAGAAATTTATCAATCTTTCCATGAAATGGATGAAAATTATCATCAATATAACGCCTATCTTTCTCATGAGCTTAAAAACAAACTTGCGGTTTTATTAAGCATGATTCAAGCGGATCGTGATAAAGCTGAGATTATTGCCAGTATTGTTGAAACAGATAACTCAATAGAAAACCTACAAGCGCTTAGTGTCCATCAGTCTGCCAGCTTAAATGAACAGGTGGATTTATCTTTATTATGTGCTGAAATCGTCGATACCTATCGGATTTCTTATCAAAACATTGATTTTGATTTTGAAACAGTACCATTGATCAAATCAAAATCCTTTTTGATTCATAGTGCTATCAGTAATTTAATTGATAATGCAATTAAATACGGAAACAAGTCACAGATAAGCGTACGTGTATATAATGTAGAAAATGCCATTAATATTACAATCAAAGATTATGGTCAAGGCATCGATGAGGATTTTGTACATGCTCTTTTTGATGTGCATGCTCGCTTTAATTTACAAAGTAAAAATAGTTATGGTGTAGGATTATCCATTGTAAAAAATGTTATGAGTATTATGAATGGCTTTATTTGGGTAGAGAGTGAAAAAGATAAATATACTACCTTTATCTTGAGTTTTCCAACATGTTAAAAGCCCTTTTATTGTCGCTTTGTATTTTATTTGCAAACAATATTTACTATAGTCTACAATACTTTAATAATTTTGATGAGTTAGCTTCCCAATATTCAATTGTTTATCAAGATGAGATTTCTGTCTTTGATCAATCTCAATATAGTTATAATGATTTATTGTATGAACTAAATGGCGCAACAATCAATCATATAAGTGCCTTTATGCCTGTTATCTCAGATCATATTTCTCTTGTCAATGAAGGTGGGGATCGTAAAGATAATTTGCGATTAAGCTTTCATGACAATTTAGAAGATATCGATGATTTCGTCTCTAATAACCGCATTTTAGTTTCTGGTAGACTGCCAATAAATGCTAATGAATGTATTGTTTCCTTGGAATTATTTGAAAAAAATGATTATCAGCTAGGGGACACTATCACTTTCTTAAATTCATTGGATTGGAATATCACACTTGACTTATATATTGTAGGGGTCTATCAAGATAATAGTTTACCATTAGATACTAGCTTTCAATATACTAGCCGTCGAAATGAGATTATCACCTTATACAAAACAATAGAAGAAAGCTCCCTTAAAGATATTATCCAAAAATCTCCTTATATTTCTCATATGTTCTTAACGAATAGTATAGTTAGCAGCCCACATTCTATAGAAGCTAGTAACTTTTATACCTATATACATAAATATTTAACCCTTTATTTTCAGTCTTCCCTTATTCTTATCGCTATTTTTATCTTGTCTTTTATTGTTGTTCATTATTTTGAATCTTTATTGCTATCTTATTTTATCAAACGAGTGAAGATGATTAATCACTATATAAAAAAGACTTTTTATAACACTTGGGTTTATTTCTATTTATTTTTGTGTTTACTGATCTTTATGATTATAGTAGCTAATTATCGTTTCTTTAATAAGGAATTAATTTATTACATCTTAAATGTAATGAATGGATATACCAATAACAGTCATGGTTTTGCGATTCCTGATACCTTAAAAAGCTTCTATGTTCAATCAGGAGAGACCAGTATATTTAATCCTTTATTCATTACTATTTTTATTGCATGGCTAACTATGCGTTATTATCGCCTTAAAACTTGTGTAAAAAAAGTAAACCCTTTTTCATTGCCTATCGAAAAAAAGGCAGATAATAAAATTATTTTATTTTCTAGCAAGAGTGATTTAAGTCATTATTTATCAAATTGCCCATACTGTTGTCTGTCTTCTTCCTTTAAAGAACACAAACTTATTTTAAGAATGCTATTTCATATAAATACGAAAACTTCCTTTGAAGCATTTTTACATCAACAACTTAAAATTGCTAAAAAATATCATCAAATAGTTGTAATTTCTAACGATGAGATTAATTATCTAAAATACAAAAATGTCTTTGACCAATATCCTTTAACCTATCATATTTGCACAACCAAAATTCTTCCTTTAAGAAACATTGATGTACTCGGTTATTACAAACAGCATTTAATCGAGGTCGTTTTAAAAACTGAAAAAAGCTAAAAAAGCCTTTCGGCTTTTAAAAAGTATGATACTTAAAACAGGATTTAACATGATTGTTCATAACGCCAATAGCTTCTAAATACGAATAGGTAGTGACACTTCCCATAAATCTAAATCCTCTTTTTTTCAAGTCTTTAGATACTCTATCAGATAATTCATTCCTAGTATGAAGTAAATCATCTTGTCGATAAACTACTTCGTGGTTAGTAAATCCCCATATATAACCTTTAAAGCTGCCAAATTCTTCTTTAACTTTTAAGAAGGCTTTGGCATTTTCTATTGTTGCCATGATTTTTAATTTATTTCTAACGATTTCTTTATTATTTAATAATTGTTCGATCTTATCTAATTGATAATCTTTAATTTTTTCAGCGTCAAAAAAATCAAATGCTTCCCTAAACGCTTCTCTTTTATTCAAGATAATTAACCAAGATAACCCACAATGAAATGATTCTAAAACCAACATTTCAAATAGGTATGAATCTTCGTACGAGGGTACACCCCATTCTTCATCGTGATATGTTTGATAAGTTTTTGAAGTTTCTAATTTGCTCCACGGACATCGTTTCATTGATGATTCAACTCTTTCTCAATCATTTCCCATACTGAAGGGATAATATAGGTTGCATGTCTTTTAACAATTGCATCCGCATGATCAATACAATAGCTATTTTGGCATATTTCAAACATTGCAATATCATTTTGTGAATCCCCAATCGTGATTACATCTTCATTAGGCACACCAAAATACGCTGCCATCTCCAAAATACTAATTCCCTTTGATGAATTTACAGGCCCAATATCAATCAAATCATCATCACTTGAAGTGATCCATACATTCTTAAGTCTTCTATTCAACTCATTCATTAATGCTTCTTTGTCTTCTTTAGGTACATAAATTTGAATTCTTGGAACTTGATAATTTGGATCTATTTCATCTAATTTGGCAACATGCATATATTCTTTCATCGCCTTAAAAACATCCCGTGTATCTACGGGATAACGATCAATTGATGACCATGACCATTTACCGTCAACTCCTGTCGCGACACTCGCATTAATATTCTCTTGCAACAAATACCTCGCTATATCAATAAAAATACTACTCGGAATTGTTTTTAAAATCACCTTATTTTCATCGATTCTTGTTTCTGCTCCATTTGCTCCAATGTAAATCATATCAAATCCTAAGTTTTCTTTTAACTCTGGATAATGAAAAATCCCTCTAGCAGTTGCCACCGCAAATAGATTTCCTTGTGATGTCCATTTTTGGATTGCTTCTATATTTTTTTGATAGGTTGTTTCTGATGTATCACTTTTCTTTGGATACAATGTGCCATCTAAATCACTAACAATTAATCTCATAACGCCCCCTTAACAACTACTCTTTCTTGTTTATTTATTATTACTACTATATCATAGAGTTGAGGTGAAACTTATGAAAAAACAAATTAATCCTTTCGACTATTCTAACACCATTACACAGACATTAAAAAAAGGAATTCTTGTAACTGCAAGTCATGATGATAAAATTAACCCTATGACTATTTCCTGGGGAATGTTAGGTATTCAATGGAATAAACCTGTCTTTATCGTCTTTATACGTAAAAGCCGTTTTACTAAAAAATTGCTAGACATAAACCCAAACTTTACCATTAATATCCCAATAGAGGATATTCATTCTTCAATACTTGTAGGATGTGGGACTAAATCAGGCAGAGATATTGATAAAATTAAGACTTTCCAGTTAACGCCAGTAAAAGCTTCTTCAATTAATGGGTATGCACTTAAGGAATTCCCATTAACTTTAGAATGTAAAATCATTTATCAACAAGCACAGCTTGAAACTCAACTTTCAAATGAAATCATTGATCGCTTTTATACAAAAGATGCTGACTTGCATGATTATCATATTGCTTATTATGGTGAAATTGTGGATAGTTATATTTTAGGTGAGCATCATGTCTAAGAAAAAAGTAGCCTTTATCTGTGTTCACAATTCTTGTCGTAGCCAAATTGCTGAAGCTTTAGGAAAAAAATTAGCGAGTGATGTCTTTGAAAGCTATTCTGCTGGCACCCATATCAAAAATCAAATCAATCAAGATGCAGTACGTATCATGAAACAACTTCATCACATAGATATGGAAGCTACTCAACGCAATAAATTATTAGATGAAATTCCTGAAGTAGATATCGTTATCACCATGGGTTGTAATGTAGATTGTCCTTTTTTACCATGTTCCTATCGTGAAGACTGGGGATTAGAAGATCCTAGTGGAAAAGAGGATGAAGCTTTTATCAAAACAATCCATAAAATTGAAGAAAATTTATGGATTCTTAAGAAAAAAATACAACTGAATCAGTTATAATGAGCCTAATAGGAGGCCTACTATGAAAACAATTAAATTATACAATGTGCTCTTTCCAATATGGATGTTAATCATGATTCCAATGACATGGATTATCGTTTTGCCAGGGAACTTTATCATTGATTTTCTCGTACTCTTGGTAGGGTGTAAGCTTGCTCATGTTGAGCAGGGATTTCAAGTTAGTAAAAAGGTTATTTTAAAAACTTGGATCTTTGGATTTTTATCAGATATTATTGGTTCATTACTATTACTAGGACTAATGATGATTAGTAGCTTATTATCGATTACCTTTCTTGAAAATGCCATTAATGATTTATGTATAAACCCATTCTCCAATCTATTAGGGTTCATCATTATGATGCTAATTTTAGGGTTCATTGGGTACTTGATTTATTTCTTTAATCTTCGCTTTTCTTTCAAAAAACTATCTATTGATTTTGATCAAAAGAAAAGAATGGCTTTAACTCTTGCCATTCTTACAACTCCTTATTTCTTCTTAATTCCATTAGATTGGATTTATCATTATTAATCCAATAAACACTCTTTAAAACTTTGTACAATAAAATCAATATCTTCTTTTGTATGTAACGCACTTACTTGCGTACGAATACGTGCTTTAGATTTTGGTACAACAGGATAAGAGAAGGCTACTACGTAAACTCCTTTTTCCATCATTTTAGCGGCAATTTCTGCTGCTTTTTTTTCATCATATAACATAATTGGGACAATAGGATGTGTCCCCTCTACAATTTCGTAACCCGCTTTTTTAATTTCTTCACGATAATATGCCGTCATTTCTTCTAAGTGCTTAATCAAACGATTATCTTCTTCTAAAATAGTTAACACTTCAATACTTGCCCCTGCAATTGCAGGTGCTAATGTATTGGAAAATAAATAAGGACGACTTTTTTGTCTTAAGATATCAATGATTTCTTTTCTTCCACTAGTGAACCCTCCTGATGCTCCACCTAGTGCTTTCCCCAGTGTACTTGTCACAATATCCACACGACCCATAACTCCGCAATGCTCAATAGTGCCTCGTCCTGTTTCCCCAACAAATCCTGATGCATGACTATCATCAACCATCACTAAAGCGTTAAATTCGTCTGCTAAATCACATATTGCTTTCAAATTTGCGATGATGCCATCCATGGAGAAAACACCATCTGTTGCGATTAATTTGATTTTTGCTCCATCTTTATCAGCCTGTTCTAATTGTGTACGTAAATCCATCATATCATTGTTTTTGTAACGATATCTTTTGGCTTTACAAAGACGAACACCATCAATAATACTTGCATGATTTAATTCATCACTAATAACCGCATCATCCTTGGATAAGATGGTTTCAAACAAACCACCATTCGCATCAAAACATGACGAATATAAAATTGTATCATCTGTTTTTAAAAAGTCAGATATTTTCTTTTCCAATTGTTTATGTAAATCCTGTGTTCCACAAATGAAACGAACAGACGAAAGACCATATCCACGATCATCATATGTTCTTTTTGCCGCATCTATCACACGTTGATTATCCGCTAAACCAAGATAGTTATTAGCGCACATATTCAATACTTCACGACCATCTTCAAGCAGAACTCTTGCTCCTTGTTTTGAAACGATCGCCGCTTCACCTTTTAATAAACCTGCTTCTTTAATTTCTTCTAATTGTTTTACATATGTATTTAATAGATCATTTTTTCTAGTCATTATTTTCCCCTTATTTATGTAATGAAGTCCAGTCTAAAACGACTTTTCCACTATTTCCACTTAACATTGCATCAAATCCTTTTTGATAGTCTTTTATGTCAAAGCGATGTGTAATAATTTCATCAATATTCAATCCACTTTGTAACATGCTATCCATCTTATACCATGTTTCCCACATTTCTCTACCATAGATTCCCTTGATTGTAAGTCCGTTAAAGATAACTTTCTCCCAATCAATTTTAGCATCTGATTTTTGTAATCCTAACAAGGCAATCTTGCCACCATGTTTCATCGTATCTATCATGTTATTAAAGCCAGATTCAACCCCTGACATTTCCAAACCAACGTCAAAGCCCTCCTTCATATGTAACTCATGTATTACATCTCCCAGTGTTTCATGAGCAATATTTACAACTCTTGTAGCTCCCAACTTTTTAGCAAGTTCAAGTCTATATTCATTTACATCCGTAATAACAACATGTCTCGCTCCTACATGTTTACTGATTGCAGCAGCCATTATCCCAATAGGACCCGCTCCTGTGATTAGGACATCTTCTCCTATCATATTAAACGAAAGTGCTGTATGCACTGCATTTCCTAATGGATCAAAACACGAGTATAACTCTTCTTTTACATTAGGAGAACACTTCCATGCATTTTTTGCGGGAATAACTAAATACTCTGCAAATGCTCCATTACGATTTACCCCAACACCTTGCGTATCTTTGCATAAATGAGGATGGCCAGCTAAACAATTACGACACTTTCCACATACGATATGTCCTTCCCCTGAAACCATTTCTCCAATGGTAAACCCCTCAACATTTTCACCTATTTCAACCACTTCACCAACATATTCATGTCCTGCAATAAGCCCTGGTTTAATCGTTTTTTGTGCCCATTGATTCCATTGATAAATATGAACATCTGTCCCACAAATAGAAGTCTTATGAATCTTTATTTTAATATCATTTTTCCCTGTTTCAGGAATATCTACTTCTTTAAACCAAATACCTACTTCTGGTTTTTCTTTAACTAACGCCCACATCTTACTCATGATTGTTCTCCTTCATTTACTCTCTTTATTTTAAGTCTATTTTTAACAATATACAATCATTTATCCAAAATAAAAAAGGCATTTGCCTTTTATTTAATAGACCTATAATGAGTTTATTTAGAGGGAAAGAAACGTGTATTCATTACTCATTCATGTCTTTTACAAATTTAAATTTTATTTGTTCTACACTATATCTAAAACATTCACTTTTCATTAACTGATCAAGATAATGTTTATCTTCAACATAATACAAAACTTCTTTCATTGTCCGAGAACTACTACTTAAAAGGGTAGAAGGAAGTTGATACATACTCATCATTTTATCATTTTCAATGTAGGTTTCACTTATTTGATAATCACAAATAATATCTTCATCACTGCATCCGACCAGCTTTAACAATAATGCTGCAATTAATCCTGTACGGTCTTTACCTGCAGTGCAGTGAAACAAAACAGCTCCTTCTTGAATTTGGGTAGCCATCACCTTAACTAACTCTACAATCATATCCTTAGACTCTTCCAACATCAATACATAGCTTGAAGACATGCTTCTAAGCAACATTTGATTGGCTAATAAAGTTTCATATGGATGTCCCTCTTCTTTTAATAAAGGACATTTTAATATCGTAAAATATTTATCTAAACTATAAGGATGATTTTTAATTTCTTGCGTGCTTCTTAAATCAATGATTGTTTTGATACCCAATCTTTTAAGTTTTCGTACATCTTCTTGTCCAACTGCGCATAATGAATTGCTACGATAAAATACATGGTAAGCAGTGCTGTTAGTATCATTTATTTCATACCCTCCCAAATCTCTAAGATTTGTAATATGCGGTGTTTTAATTCTTCTAATATTTTCCATTTTATCTCTCTTTTATGTTTATAGTATAGGCTATATTTATTAAGATACTATCAGCTCTTTGTTAAATGGATGTAAAACGATCGTAGATAGTAGAATGCTTATCCTATAATAAAAAAATATATGGAAAGTTTTTATAATTAATGTTGGTGTAGTGGGTCTTTGAGGGATTGCGACAAGAACTGCACAAGGTGTTCAATACACTGACAACACTCATTTATATATGGCTGTTTCACGCTAATGTGATTATCAGCTTTAAAAACAAATTGCCTGCAAGCGTATAATCGCTCATGGTTATATGATAAGTAAAACGTCATGTGAAATTAGTTGTCATTTTATACAATCATTCATATTTGTAATTTAACAATTATTTTATGAATTTTTCAGGAATATTTCATTTTTTCTCAATAATAAAACAGGAGGAAGAAGCATGAAAATAATAGACTATGATGGTAAACAATTACTATCACCAAAAAAAGATTTAGTATTTAAGTATCTATTCGTTGATAAACCAAATA
>JAWXUG010000011.1:0-19752 GCA_044432885.1 Erysipelotrichaceae bacterium
TTTTTCTCAATAATAAAACAGGAGGAAGAAGCATGAAAATAATAGACTATGATGGTAAACAATTACTATCACCAAAAAAAGATTTAGTATTTAAGTATCTATTCGTTGATAAACCAAATAAAGGATTACAAGCATTTTTAAATGATGTATTGAACTTAAATATCAAACACTATCAAGATATAAGCATTGAAAACAGTGAAGTATCCGTAGAGCGGGTAGATGGGAAACTACCCCGTATGGATTTAAAAGTGAAGGTTGATGACTTTTATATTAATGTAGAAATACAATTGAGCGATAAAAAGAATTTAGAAACAAGAAACGCTTTCTATCGTTCTAAAATGATATCAAACTCATTAGAAAAGGGAGAGGATTACAAGAAGCTAAAAAAATACATTACCTTATGGATTCTAGATTATACAATTCCCCAAACAGATTATGCCTATGATTATACTCAAGAGGTATTTAAATATTCAAATAGTGTATTTTCATCTACGGAGGAAACACATATTATCCAACTCCCTTTATTTAATTGGGAAGAGGAGTTGAGTGGAAGGAATAAATGGATTGGATTATTAAATATCCGTGATAAAATAGATGTAGATAAGTTGAAAGCGAGGGATGAGACAATGAATGAAGTCATTGACAAGTTGGAAAAATTAAGCGCCGATAAAAAACTACGTCTACAACTAGAAGCTGAGGAAGATGCAGAAAGAGAATATGTCAGCTATATGAATGTAATCAAAAGAGAAGCAACTGCTCAAGGACTAGCTGAGGGATTAGCTGAAGGGAAAGTCCAAGGTCTAGCAGAAGGCAAGGCAGAAGGCAAAGCAGAAGGTTATGAATTGGGCGTACTAGAAACTGCAAAGAAATTAAAATCATTAAATACACCTATTCATATCATCATGCAGGCCACTGGCTTAAGTGAAGAAAAAATTGAAAATTTGTAAAACCGACATAATTTAATAAATCACCCATAAACTTCGTTCTAGTAAAAAGGTAAGCAAGCTATAAAGAATAGCTTCACTTACCTTTTTTGCCGTATAAATAATTATTTGCCATTAAATGGATATCGTTTGTTATGAATTTCATAAAGAATAATTCCTGTTGCCACTGAAGCATTTAAAGAGCTAATACTACCTACCATTGGCAATTTAATTAAAAAATCACATTCTTCTTTTACAAGTCTTGAAATCCCTTTACCCTCTGATCCAATGATAAGTACAGTTGGCATTTTATAATCTAAAGCACGATAATCACTCGCCTTGTTAACATCTGTTCCCACAATCCAATATCCAGCTTGTTTAAGCAATTTTAAAGTCGCACTTAAATTCACTACTTCCGCCACATCTACAGTATCCATTGCTCCTGCTGCTACTTTCGCAACCGTTTGGTTCAAAGAAACCGAATTATGCTTTTTATAAATTACACCATTAGCACCGATACAATCAACTGTACGCATAATCGCTCCTAAATTGTGAGGATCTTGTAGCTGATCTAACACGATAATCAAGGGATATTCGCTAGCTTTCGCTTTTTCTATCATTTGATCTAATTCAATGGTTTTATATTCTTGGCATAAAGCTACAACCCCTTGGTGATTTTGACTTTTGCACAACTTAAATAATTCATTTTTATCAACGTAGGTCTTTTTCACATTTGTCTTTTGAAAATCGTTAGATCCTTTCATAAGATAGAGCTGAAGTATTCTCCCCTCATTTCTCAAAGCATTATTAACTGCATTTTTTCCATATATATATTGTCCCATGAATCCCCCTATCTATGTAATGATTTAGCTATTTCAAATAGCTCCTTAATACGTTGATGTTGTTGATTTAAATATAAATAACCAATTAACGCCTCAAAACCTGTTGAGATACGATAGGTCATCATTTCTGTATTTTTAGGGGTACTATTACTTTTAGCATTTCTTCCCCTTTTAAATACATCTAATTCCTCTTCACTGAGTAATTGCTCACTCTCTAAATAAAAATATACTTTTGCCTGAGCTTTAGCACTCACAAATCGCACACTTTGTTTTTGTAAGCGATCTGCTTTATTTAATCCCTGTGAGATTAAATACTCACGAACATACAAAGACCATACTACATCTCCCATATATGCTAGGGTCGTAGCATTTAACACTTGTGGATTCATTAAATCAATCCCTTTTCCGTTAGCACTGTTCTAATAGTATCAGCTTTTTCAAAATCTTTTACAGCCTTAGCATCGTTCCATGATTGATATAAAGAACGTGCTTCATCATCCATTTCAATTCGATTTGTTTGAATTCCTAAAATATCAAGCATTTTTTCAATAGAAACAACATAACTAGCGATTAAATCCATTTGTTTTTCCTTTACACGTATACTTTGATTTAATTTTTTTACAGTATCATAGATAACCGTATACGCATTTGGTGTATTTAAATCATCATTCATTGCTTCTAAAAAAGCTTGATAACTTTCTTCATCGTAGTTGATTAAAGAAGTTTGTGATAAACCACATTGAATGTATCCTTGTTTTAAAGCCACCATAATTTTATCTAACTCTTTACGTGCTGTATCAATTGCTTCCATTGTAAAATTTAATTCTTTACGATAATGTACCGATAGCGTAAGAAAACGGACAAGTTGAGCGCCTAACTCAGCAATAACATCCTTAGCATTACGGATGTTTCCTAAAGATTTACTCATCTTTTCACCATCAATATTAATCATTGCATTGTGCACCCAATAATTTGCAATACTGTTATGATATAAAGCCTTAGATTGTGCAACTTCATTTTCATGATGTGGAAACTTTAAGTCCATTCCACCGCCATGAATATCTATCATCCCTTTAAACTGTTGATGAATCATTACAACACATTCACTATGCCATCCTGGTCTACCCATTGAGAATTTACTTGGCCACTTAATTCCCATATCGGTTTTTTTCCACAATGCAAAGTCCAATGGATTTTTCTTTTTCTGATTCGATTCAATGCGAGCTCCTACTTTTAGGTCATC
This sequence comes from Erysipelotrichaceae bacterium, assembly GCA_044432885.1. GTDB lineage: Bacteria > Bacillota_I > Bacilli_A > Erysipelotrichales > Erysipelotrichaceae > CAYJNO01. The sequence continues at coordinate 3,009 of JAWXUG010000011.1, forward strand.
TACATTTTGTTTAGAAATTTCTCCATAACCTTCTATGCTGTCTACGCTAAAATATACATCCCCATCAACATCATAGGCATTACCCTTTTCTACTAATTCTTCGATAAATGCTACAATTGCATCCATAGTTTCTGTCACTTTAGGTGTACTATACAAAGGTTTTGTATTAAGTGCTTTTCTTACATCATTGTAAGCATCAATATAACGATTTGTAATAGTAAACTCATCTGTCTGTTCTTCAATTGCTTTTTTTATGATTTTATCGTCAACATCGGTAAAGTTTGAAACATATTTAACCTCATACCCATTGGCCTCTAAGGTTCTCTTTAATGTATCAAATACAATAATCGGTCTAGCATTTCCAATATGTGCATGTCCGTATACCGTTGGTCCACACACATACATACTCACTTTATTTTCTTTAATTGGCACAAATGTTTCTACTTTTAAACTTTTTGCATTATACAGTTTCATCTTTATTCCCCCTCTTCGCTTTTCTCAATTGAATATTATGAATAAACTGTGTTTGATATTTTAGTGATAAATAACCCATTAAAGAAGTAATCGCTGCACCCACTGCATCGACAATTAAATCCTTCATAGTGTCTTGTAAGGCCGCCCTACCCAGTAATAGAGTCCCATCTTCTAGCATAAATTTCTGCATATTTAAGCCTAATACTCCATCAAAGGTAAATTCGTAAACTTCCCATGCAACCCCTAAAGTAACTGCGAAACAAAATGCAAAGAAGGCAACAAAGGCTGGGGATAATTCTAAGGGTATCCCTTCACTTTTATTTAATAAACTCACAAAAGAGAAGCCTAATGCTCCCAACATTGCACCGCTAAAGCCATGTAGGATCGTATCCCAGTGCGGAACATTATAGTAGAAACTTCTGACTTCTCCTAAAAAGATTGCACAATATAGAAATATGACATACAGAATCATCATATGTGAAGGAATCTCTATCATCCACTTTTTAGCTAAAATACTTGGTAAAATTAAAACGACAATCCCTAACAAGCTTTGAGTTAACATCAATGTAAAATCAGCTTTTACCCTAACCGTTGGGTCCGTACTCATCACAGGGGCCTTAATCATAATTATAACAAGTAAAACTGACGACAAAATCATTGTAAACATGACAAAGCCATATATTATTTTTTCTAAATTCCATTTCTTCATTTTTTGTTTATCCTCTTTATTCATCTTCTATTGTAGGTGTCTGTAAAGGTTCATCCGTTGGCTCCTGTGTTGGCTCTACGCTTGGCTCATCAGTTGCCTCAGGATCTTCTGTTGGTTCACCAGTAATATCTGGTGTTATTTCTGGAGTGACTTGTGGAATTTCACTAGGCGCAACCGACGGTACTGGTGTAGGTTCAACAATAATCTTTTCTACTGTAAACACTTTTGTGGATAAGGTTGAATCTAAATAAAGTACTGAATCACTTACAGCATAGATTTCAACAGTATATGTTTGACCATCCACAAACTGATCAATGGAAAAACTCGCTTTGGCTGTGACTACTTTAGCGCTTATTCCATCTACAAAACTAAGTACATAATAATCTGCATTTATCACTTCATCAAAGGTAATAGTTAACTGCTTTTCACTAATACTAATTTGTATGTTCTCGACACTAGCTAACGTAGTGGTTTCAACCTTTGTTTCCTTTTCAAATTTATTGGAAGAATTATTTCCGACTCCCATAATCTCATCATAAGTATAACCAATTAAGTAATCAACCGCCCCTGCAATATCCATAACCTTCCAAGTGTTGGCAAGTTCATAATCTTGATTATCACTAATCATTACTACCGTTCCATCTTGAAATAATAAAGCAAGCGCATCATTTAATAAAACTAATTTATCAATCGATTGATAATCCTCAATACAATAATAATCCATATTCTTATCGTAGATAACATCCGCTACCCCATTATCATACAGTACAATGGTGTGCACTTCATCTGAAACGATTTGTTGAACCGATACAATGTCTTCAATAAGAGCCACTGTATCAAGGTCATTACTAAAAACATTTGACTCATCATCAATCACAATATATTGATTATTATAGGTAATCATTTTATGAATATTTGTCAACCCTTCTAAGCTTTCATCACATTCACCTATACAGTATAACTGATTGCTTTGATCTTTAGCTAAAAAGAAATTTTCTGCTATTTGAATTTCAATAATGTCTCTTAATTCACTTGTAGGATATTTATCTTTAGCGTTGCCAACACTTTGTACGCTTCCATCGCTCAACAAAACAACACTCACTTCTTCATTAACATATACAGCTACTGCGTTTTCAATAGAGCTTACACTAAATTGACCATTGCTGTTGTTTCCTTTATATTGAAGTTTTCCATCCTCAAAATAAATATACCCTTGTGAGTTTGCAGCTAATAAATAATCTATTTGTAGCTCCAAATCTAATGGGATAGCTTGAGGGCTGGAAAAAATTGTATTTAAAATGAAAAACAAGCTTATGATGACAACAAAAATACCTGCTTTTTTAATTTTCTCATGATGCAGGTCAAAGAAAGTGGGTTGATTTACAGCAGTAAAATCAAAGGTTGGCTGCACATCTATATGAGGAATTAAAGATAAATCTAATGGATATTCATCATTAAAAACATCTTTATCAATCTTATAAAACATCGCTAATTTTTCCATCAATTCCGCTTCAAGTTCACATCGCCCATTTTCAATGGCCATGTATTCTACTGTTTCAAGACCAAGATAGGTAGCTACTGTATTTTGACTTAATGATGAATGTTTGCGAAGTTCGAATAATTTATAAGGAATTTGACTCATTTTCGACCTCCATAATATGGTTATTTATACCATATTTCACGTTATTTTACTAGTCTATCCCCCAGTTGCAAAGCTAATTCTCCTTATTTTATAAATATTTTCTGTATTTTAACACTTCTTTATTCAAGTATGCTATTTTTACCTTTTTATCCTTTTTTCCTTCATTTTTAAAATCTAGTAAAAACAAATTTAGCTTGTTGAAGTGTCTGTTGATAACCTATATAATACACTTATGAAAACACTGATAGCACCATCCCATTTACATCCTTCTATCCGTCTTAAAATGATGGAAGAAGCCAATCAAAACTACTTAATTGAGTGGAAGTTTTTATCATGGTCTCAATTTTTAAAAGAAAAAGACAATGGGTTAATGCCCCACTTTAAAGCCTATAACCTACTAAAAGAATTAAATCTATCCATTTTTCACAAGATGATTGATTACCCATATTTCATTGAACAACTTTTAAAAATGCTTAAACTATGTTGCCATTATGACATTAGTATGGACAGCCTTGATGAAGATACCCTTACTAATAAAGAATTAAAAGGGATGTTAATGCACTTATATCCTCATCTTCATGATGCTTATAAATTGAATTTTTCTTTTGATAATGCTGAGAACATTATGATTTATCCTTTCTATCAGGATCTATTAGAACAACAAATGGCTACCCTTTTATTAGAACAGGGAGCAACTCTTTACCAAGGTGAACAATGTAGCGCTTGTACACGTAAGCTTTTTAAAGCGCTCAATCCTCAACAAGAAATAGAATCTATTGCACAACTCATCATTCAGCAAGAACTAGATACAGATAACATTCAAATAGCATGTGCAAGTACAACCTATTTTCCACTTATTCGCCATATCTTTAAGCGTTATCAATTGCCTTTTCACTTTATAATACCTATTAAAAAGAAACTATTATCATCCAAACAATTCATTGCACTTTATACCTTATATGATAAACAAAACTTAACTTCTTTTGTGGATTGTTTATCATTAGCTATCTTTCCTATTGAACATATCCAAGAGTATCAGCGTTATCTATCTGCCTGTGTGAGTGAGTTAAATCAATGTTTAAATGAATTCAATTACTATCAAAACATCGTAAATACCAGCCTTTTTCCTAATGAATTTAAAGACTTTGTAGAACTTGAGCTTTTACTAGCTGAAGATCAAAAAATCATCATGGAAACATTAAATAAGCTATTTAATGCATCCGATACTAAAGAGGCTTTCTTAGTTATTTTTGATATCATTCAAAATAGTTGTCCTCATGAAGAATGTCTAAAATTAAAATCTTTTTTAGAAAGAAATTTTCATTATTTACAAGAAGACAACTTAGATATTTTCTTTTATCATTTAGAAAATTTAAGTTTATCTGAAACTCAAATGGATCAAGGGATTGCCATTACAGATATAGTGCATCCTCTTTTATATAGCGAAACCTTATTCATCATTGGGCTAGATCAAAAAAAATACCCTCACTTTAACGCACATAATGGATATTTCGATGAACGCTACTTTAAAAATTTGAATTATCCCAATGAAGAAGAGCGCTTTGATCATCATCTAAAACAGCTAGAATGGCTCTTTAATCAATCTAGTACTCAATATTTTTCTTATGCTTTTGCTGATATTAGTGGAAAGCCTAAGGAATTATCTTATCATATCGAAAAAAGATTAAACTTAACTGCACAACTATATCCACTTGTTCAAAATGACTTGATACAAACGCATGTTCCATATTTATCTAAAGAAAAAGCACAACAACTCTTCTTTAAAGATAATATCCATCAAAGTAATGTTTACAAACTGGAAACCTATTTTGCTTGTCCATATCGTTATTACTTGCAAAATGGACTTAAATTAAACAAAGAAAGCAATCCATATCCGATTAAAAAACTACTTGGAACCATCAATCATGATGTCATCCAACAGGCTAAAAACGCCAAGGAAATAGATACTCTTATTTCACCATGGATAACCCAATTAGATAAACTGTATCCAACTAAATCAAAAAATCATCAACTTTTAAGGATTCAAAATATTCATCATTTAAACCAAAGTGTTAAACATCTTCAATCTTTTAATCAAAGTCATCCTTACCAACACCAGCGCTACGAGGTAGCTATCGATCAAACTTTTAAGATGGATGATATCACTTTTATCATTAAGGGGTTTATTGATTGTCTGCAAGAATTTGAAGACTATATTCGAATTATTGACTACAAGAGTAGTGATTATGTCATTTCTCTTTCTAAGGTTTTAGATGGCACTAAATTACAACTCGCAACCTATATGTACTGTCAGTACTTAAATCAAACTAAAAAGATTCCAAGCGCTTTAATTTATTATTCAATGAGTCAAACATACTATCAAAGACAACGCTATAATGCGAGTTATGGGCAACTTAAAGTGATCGATGATGAAACGATGGAATTAAACTATTTAAAATTAAATAAATGTTCTGGTTTATTCTTTAATGACTTAGATCATCAAGGAGATGCCCAATACCTATCGGGTTTACAAGCTAAAAGAATGGTAAATGTGTTAGATCTATTTAATTATTTAGATCAAATTTATACCTTATTTATCCAACATTTAAAACAAGCAGACATCGAAATTGACCCTAATGAAGGGACATGTGCTTATTGCGATTATGCGAGAATTTGTCGTTTCAATCGTTTAGCAAAAACACCAACTGCCTTAATCTTGGCAAAGGAGGAAAACCATGAAGTGGAATGAACAACAGCTCCTTGCAATCCTCACAACTGATAAAAACATCGTTGTAAGTGCCTCGGCTGGGGCAGGGAAAACAACCGTTTTAGTTGCGCGTTTAATCAAAAGAATTATTGAAGATGAAGTAGAAATCACCCGCGTTTTAGCGATGACTTTTACTGAAGCTGCAGCTAGTGAAATGAAGAAACGATTATTATTTGAATTAAGTAAGCAAGCGGAAAACCCTGAATTAGATGAAAGTAAAAGACGATATGCAAATAAGCAATTATCGCTTGCTGAAAATGCTCATATCTCTACCATACACTCTTTTTGTCGAGATGTTATCGCAAATCATTACGCTGCCATTAACCTGAATCCTTTAATGGTCGCAAACATCGCAAGTGAAAGTGATACAAAAGCCTATAAACAAAAAGCCTTTGATGAGATTTTTAAAGAAGCTTTAACCAATGATTTAACTCAACTTTCTGCGCTATTCACCCTGCTTCAGGAAAATCCTTATTCTTTCAATAAGCTTCAACAAGTTATTGAAGATATTATCAATGCTGCCAACAATAACCTTCATCCTATTGAGTGGATCAAGCAACAACAAACACAATTAAGAACGATTCAAAATCTATCTCAATTAGATCCCTATATTCTTTCTTTACATCAGGAACAACTTCTTTATTATCTTGATCAAGCTTTAACAGGAATGAAAAATCTATTATCCGAAGTAGATAAAAAGTATGAAGAAGCCGTCCAAACGACTTTAACTCATCTTCTACAAGCTAAACGTAATAAAGACCATTATTCCATCATGATTCATGAAATCATTCAAGCTGGTCAATTTAAACATAGTTATCGTAAACCAAGTCCGAAATTATTTAATGATAGTTATAAAAAATTAGTCTCGCTCATCGAACAAGAAGACGACCTAATCAAAGCCCATAACCAAACGATTGAACCCTTACAGTTTTTACTTACATTGACTTTAAAAGTTTATCAAGCTTTCGCAAAGATTAAAATTGAAGAAAAGAAAATTGACTTTAATGATTTAGAACATTTTGCTTATGAAATTCTTTGTGCGAATCAAAATGAAGTTGCTTTAAAATATCAAACTTTATTCCAAGAAATTATGGTTGATGAATTTCAAGACTCTAATATGATTCAAAATGCCATGATAGAACTCCTTTCAAACGGTAAAAATTGTTTTAGAGTAGGTGATATTAAACAATCTATCTATCGTTTTAGAGGGGCTAAGCCGTCCATTATGCAGACACTATTAGAAGATGAAAATATTGAAAAAATATTTTTATCCAATAACTATCGTTCTAAAAAAGCCATTGTAGATTTTAATAATTGTCTTTTTGATCAGTTAATGAATATCGAGGGTTTATCTATTTCATATAGTCAATACGACCATCAGATAGCTGATTTACCAAGCCAAAATGAAAATAATGAAGATGTCCTCATTCATTTGCTAGGAGTTAAGGAACTTAAAGAAAGCCAAGAAGAATTAATGAAGGCTAAACAAATAAAATCTATCTATATTGCTCAAAACATTCTTAAACAAATGAAGGAAACTCCCTATAAAAAATTTAGTGATTACTGCATTCTAGTACGTGGGCATCAAGATAAAATTGGCTTAAAACAAGCTTTTGATCAATTTAATATCCCTTACTATATTGATGACAAAAAGGGCTTCATTCATAGTTTCTCTATCAGGATTATCTATAGTTATTTAAAATTTTTAAATGATCCCCAAGATCTTATTTCATTAGTAGCCATTTTAACTAGTCCTTTATATGGTTATCAAGAGGATCAACTAGATGAACTCATTTATCCAAGTATCTTTACTACCTTAAATAGTGATTCTGCCTTTATCCAAGACTATCATTCATTAAAGAAAATGAATCACTTATTAGATCAATTAGATTATCTTTATCAAATTCAAAACTTTTATGAAGAGTGTGTAGACATCCAAGAAAAAACCAATTTGGACTTATTTTACCAATATGCCTTACAAGAAGATACCTTTACCCTTTCTTCTTTCATTAATTTTATTGATCTTATTCTTCCAGACAATAAAGATTCTGCTATTCCAATAAGAGATGATGACAATGTCGTTAAGGTAATGACCATTCACCAATCAAAAGGATTACAGTTTAATGTCGTCTATTTTTACGCCTCTATGCGTCGCGCAAATCCAGCATCTTCATGCGTCTTAGTAGATGATGTCTATGGATTAAGTGTACACGCAAGAGATGAAAAGCTACCTTATATTTATCCTACTTTAAGCTATAAAGGGCTTGCCTATCACCAACTAAAACTTGAAAGCGAGGAATATCTGCGCCTACTATATGTTGCAACAACCCGTGCAAAAGATCGATTACATATTGTTGATTGTGTAAGTTTACAATCCGAAACTCAAGAGTTAGATCAACAACTGATCTATTCATCTAAAGGGTTCACACCATTAATATTAAGTGCTTTAAAAAATCGTTTTGAACATTTTAAAATCTTTGAAGTTGAAAACTTTGAAGAAAAAATTACTTATCAAAGACTAAAGAAAGAACCTTTAAAAATTACACATTATCATCATCAAAATATCCCTATCACTAAGATAAGGCCATCTTCTCATCATGAGAATTTAAGCCTTCACCTTAATACAATTGACTATGCCGCTATCGGTACTCAAATTCACCAATGTGTAGAAGACTTAAGTACTTATACCCACATAGATGAGGCGCTTATTAAACAGATAGATCCAACTTTGCATTCCAGTGAATATCCGAAGTTGTTCAAGCTTTATCAAAACAATCTTTATACACAATCCTTACTCCATCCTCATTATCATGAATACCCGTATACATTGATGGAAGATGGACAATATATCAATGGTATTATTGACTATATTTCTTTTGGAGAGCGAATCATGATTGTTGATTTTAAGAGTGATCGCCATGTAGATGCACAAACGTTAAAACAACGCTATCACACTCAACTAGCTCATTATCATCATGCGATAAGCATCATTTTTAAAAATCATCCTGTAGATGTTTATATCTATAGTTTTTCATTAAATGAAATGATTTTTATCGAAGTATAAAAATGCTATACTTTTACTATTAGAATACGAGGAGGAAATATTATGAGTACTTGGAATTTAGATGCCCTATATACAGGGTGTGAAGATCCTGCTTTTTTAGCAGACTATCAAAAGCTTCAACAAGAGATTGTAAACCTAGAAAGTTTATCTTCTCATTTAACTACTTTAAATGAAACTGAAGGATTAATTCAAATTATCAATACACAACAAAACTTATTGCTTGTGGCTTCAAAATTAGGAGCCTACCTTAGCTTAAGACAAACTTGTGATACAACCAATCAAGAAATTAGCTCATGGTTAAATAAATTTAGTAACTTAACAAGTGAAACGGCTAAAAGTTTTGCAACGATGAGTTTATGGATTGCGGAAGTTGATTTAACTAAAGTAGATCTTGAAACACCATTAATCAAAGAACACTTATTTTGGATACAAGAAATAAAAAAAGAAGGCGCACACCTTCTTGATAAGGAAACTGAGGCAGCTATTTCAAAAATGAAATTAAATGCTTCTAATACTTGGGAAACCCTTAGAGAATACCTTACTTCTACTTTAAGCATTGAATTTAATAATGAAACCCATACAATGTCTTCCATTAGAAATTTTGCTTATGATAGTGATCCTGCAATAAGAAAAGCTGCCTATGAAGCAGAACTTAAAGCTTATCCACAAATTCAGGATTCACTAGCTTTTGCTCTAAACTCAATTAAAGGACAAGCAAATGTAATTGCTGAACTTAGAGGATATCATGATATCTTAGACATGACCCTAAGTGCGTCAAGAATGAAACGCAGTACATTGGATGCAATGCTTTGTGCAATGAGGGAATCACTTCCAAGCTTTCATCAATACTTTAAACAAAAGGCAAATTTACTAAATCATACCAATGGACTGCCATTCTATGATTTATTTGCTAATATTGGCTCATGTGAATCAAATTTCACCATTGAACAATCCAAAGAATATCTACTAAAACATTTTACCCCATTTAGTAAAGAGGTTGCTGATATTACAGAAACTGCCTACAACCAAGAATGGATTGACTTTTTCCCTAAGAAAGGAAAAGTTGGCGGTGCATTTTGTTACAACCTACCCTTTATTAAACAATCTCGTATTTTAACCAACTACAATCATACTTTAAGTGATGTTGTAACCCTAGCACATGAACTAGGCCATGCCTACCATGGATATTGTATTGAAGATCACTCTCCACTCAACACTGATTATTCTATGCCAGTGGCAGAAACAGCTTCAACTTTTAATGAAACAATTATTATGAATGCAGCTATTAAAGATGCTAAAACGGATGATGAAAAAATCTTCTTACTTGAATCAAGCTTACAAGATGCAAGTCAAGTAATCGTCGATATCTTATCTCGTTATATCTTTGAAACAAGTGTTATCAACACAAGAAAAGATGAATTTTTATTTCCATCTCAACTAGATGAATTAATGATTCAAGCACAAAAAGAAGCATATGGAGATGGACTTGATCCTAATTATTTACATCCTTCAATGTGGATTGTAAAGGGTCATTATTATTCTGCTGACTTAAACTTCTACAATTTCCCCTATGCATTTGGTTTATTATTTGCTAAAGGCTTATATGCACTTTATCAAAAAGAGGGTCAAAGTTTTACAGACAAATATCATGATTTACTACACGCAACCACTGTTTCAAGTGTTGAAGAAGTAGCCGCCATTGTCGGTATTGATTTATCTGATGTCAATTTCTGGCGTTCTAGTCTATCCATTATTACTGATTCTATTGAAGAATTTATTCAACTTACATCCAAATAGACAAATAGAAAAAAGTCATCCTATGATGGCTTTTTATCCGCCTATTTCTACATTACTAACTTTTAAAAACTTTTGTTTAAGAGCATCAATATACTCCCAACTCAATGCAATCTGCTGCCAAGAAGAAAACCATGCATCATCATGATTTAAACAAGCTTCAATTAAGCGTTCATAAGCATCCGGGGTATTGATTCTAAAATGATCTTGACAGCTTTGACAATAATTCATCGATACCTGTTCTCGCCCTTGACCTAATCCAGGTCTTTTTACATTAAATTTAAAATGGATGCCCTCCTCTGGTTGTATATCCATAATCAATACATTCGCTGCTTCCTCATGTTTCTTAAAATGAACTTCCACTTTAAATTGATTACACTCCATTTTCTTTCCAGTTTCTATAATCATAGGAACGTTATTATAAGATGGATGCTCTACATACAAAATCAAACGTGCATACGTTTCAACAGTTGAGTTTGGATCAACATGGGCTTCTTTTCTATATCCTTCATATTGTTTAAGTGATACTTGTTTCATGATATCTACATCCTTTATCGGTTGTAAGCTTTTTAAAATTTCAATCTGTTTTTCTTTGACATCGCTAAGATTTTTCGGTTTATCCATTAACACTAAAGTTAACACTTGCATCAAATGATTTTGTACCATATCCATTAATGCACCACTTTGGTCATAATATTCACCACGTTGTAAGATACCCATCTCTTCAAATGCTTGAATATGAATATAATCAATCGATACCTTATCCCAACAACGTCTAAAGATTTCATTATCAAAACGTAATGTTAAAATATTTTGAATCATTTCTTTTCCTAGATAATGATCAATGCGATATACATTATGTGAGTGAAAAACCTCAATCAGTTTTTCATTTAGATAGTTTGCATGTTGAAGGTTGCTGCCAAAGGGTTTTTCAATCATTACTTGCATCTCTTGACTTAAGTTCATCGCATCAATTCCATCGGTTATGATTTCAAATAAAGATGGAGCTGTTGCATAACAAAATAAGTGTAAATTCAATTGATGATTTTGATAAAATGCTTTTAACTGTTGATATTCCTTTAATTCCATAATATCCATCTTAAAATATAGAACTTGTTTAAAGAATGCATCTAAATCTTCTTCACTAGTTTCAAATCGACTCTTTTCTATTATCCATGGTTGAACAAGTTCTCTAAAGCTATCATTATCTAATGATTTTCTTCCAATTGCGACAATTTTTAATCCAACTATTTCTCTTTTTTTGAATAGCTGATATAAAGATGGAAACAGCTTCTTGCAACTTAAATCTCCTGTACTTCCAAATATTGTGATTGATTTAAAGTTACCATTCATAGTGTATTACTGTATCCTTTCCCTTAAATTTGATGCCATGTTGTCCAAAATAATCTCTTTGCGCTTGAATTAAATTTGCTCCTAACAAAGAGGACTGCAATTGATTGATATAAGTTAATCCATTGATAAAACACGGACAAGGATATTGATCGATTACCATTTGTTCAACTACTTTACTAAGGCCATGTTTTTTCTCTTCAATGTTTCTTTTCATCCAAGAGCTAAGCAACAATTCATCTTTTTCTTCTTTTACCATTGCCTGTAATAATATGGTTAACACTTCGCCTTGTATAATACAGCCCGCTTGCCATATAAATGCGACATCTTGTAGATTTAATTGCCATCCATAGCGAACACTTGCATCTTTGATTAAATTAAATCCTTGAATGTAACTTAGGTTTTGCATCAGTAAATAAGCCTGATGTAAAGAATCTAAATCGATAACAGAAGACGAGTTAACCTCTTGGTGATAATAAGCTCTTTCAACAAGATGTGATGAAGTGGCTCTTGCTTGAAAAGCACTAATCAATAAAGAAGCATCAAGTCCATGTTCAAGGGCATACATGCTTGCCCACATTCCTGTCTTTTTATGTCCACTGACATCTTCAATCAACTCTAAGATTGGTTTTGATTCAAAATTGCTCTTAAAGATTTCACTGGTTATTTCTAAAAGATAGCTTGGATGTTCCTTATTCCATTGAGCGAAAATATCGCTTATTTCCATCTGTGTATAGAAAGGGTTTAACACAATATAAACTTCTGCAAGTAATTGCATGACTGCATACTCTATCGCATTATGGATCATTTTTACAAAGTGTCCTGCACCACTTTCCCCTAAATAAATACAACATGGTTTATGATCCTTTTTAGCACTGATATCTTCTAAAATACTTTGGATATGAACATATTGTTCAACATTTCCAGAAGGCATAATACTTGCCCCATATCTTGCTCCTTTAGCACCACCTGATATCCCTGCTGAGTAATAGAAAACTCCTTTCTTTAATGCATCATGAGAGCGAGAAATACTATCTTGATAATGGGCATTCCCACAATCAATAAGAATATCCCCTTCCTCCAATTTATCTAATAGAAGATTGACCACACTTTGTGTTGCACTTCCTTCCTTGATTAATAGGATAATTTTTCTTGGCTTGCTCAAGGATTTTAAAAATTCATCAATATCTTCAAATCCATGAAATAATGAATGATTTTCCTCATTCAGTTGCTTAGTTACTTCACTACTACGATTATATCCTGCTACTAAATAGTGATGATCCAATAAATTATATACCAAATTTCTTCCCATCACCGATAAGCCAATGACACCAACATCATTCTTCATAAATTACCTCCACACAAGTAGGTTCAAATACCTTAATTCTTTGAACTACTCTTTCTTTTTCTATATCAATTAACACAACCTCATTAGAAAAGCGATTAGCTACACATAAATTTTGCTTAGATTTGATCCATCTTATAAAGCGCGGGTGATCCCCAAAACAATCTAGCCTTTTTATCATCTTTAAATGTTGATTGATTACTGTAAATACTGCGATTTGATTGATTCCTCGAATAGAAATGAAAAGTCGTTTTCCATCCGTATCAACACTAATCCCTGCAGCATGCCCTTTTTCAAAAGGAAGCAGTAAATTTGCTTTATCTTTTAGTTTCCATCCTTCTTTATCTTTTTTGAATTGGTAAACTTCATTACTTATCTCACTTACTAGATATAAATGATTTTCAAAAATAAGTCCATGTCTTGGCCCTGTATATTTCTTGAAAGATTGTCTTGAAATTACTTCTAATTCTTCATTCAATATAATTAGTTCATCTTGAAGTAAACATGGAACGATTAGATTATCCCCATCTACAATCACTTGATGAGGTCCTGCATTTTCTTCAAATGAAATCGTCTTCACAAATTGTAATCTATTATCTAAAAAAGATAACTTTGTTAAGGTGGATTCATGATAGTTTACCGTATAAATATACGGTGGTTTTACTAAGATATAACATGAGGGATAATACTCATAAATAAGTTCTTGTACAATACATTCTTTATGATAAATTCTTATGCCAGCCCCTATATCTTTTTGAAAAACAGTATAAAGGTACTCATTATCTGCACATAAGTATTTAGGTTGTTTAATAGATTGATACAAGCATGCATCATCATCTTTATTTGAATCAAATTTAAAAAAGTATATCCCCTTACTCTCTATATCAGTGGATGTTCCAAAGTATGCTTTCATTCGTTTTACCTCCTTGCCTAAGTTTAACATAAACTTCTTATTAATATAGTTTTGACGATTATTGATGTATAATAATATTTGAGGTAATAAACCATGATAAAAACAAATTTCCACACCCACACTACACGCTGTAATCACGCTTCTGGAAGTGATGAAGAATACGTACTTGCTGCGATTCAAGCAGGATTTAAAGTTTTAGGATTTTCTGATCATAATCCATGGAAGTATCAATCAGATTATGTTGCACCAAGTCGCATGGAGCTAACCCAAATGGAAGGCTATTGCCAGTCTATTCTAGCTTTGAAAGAGAAGTACAAATCACAAATAGAGATCAAATTAGGTCTTGAATGTGAATATTTCCCTATGTATATGGAGTGGTTTAAAGATTTTCTTAATCAATATCCAATTGACTACATTATTTTTGGTAATCATTTTTATAAAACGGATGAGCATCGACTGTACTATGGCGCAACGTGTACAAACTCTGAATTCTTAAATTTATATCGTGAAGATTGTATTGCTGGTATGGCTACAGGTTTATATTCTTACCTTGCACATCCTGATTTATTTATGCGAGCTGATGCAACATGGACAAAAGAAAAAGAAGAAATTAGCTACGATATATGTAAGCATGCCTTAAAATATGATGTTCCTTTAGAATATAATTTAAATGGCTTAGCGCTCAATCTTATGCAAGGAGTTGAACGCTATCCACATCCTGAATTTTTCAAAATTGCAGCAAAAGTTGGAAATCAAGTAATTATAGGAGTCGATGCCCATATCCCTTCTTTATTAGCGGATGAAACTTTATATCAGTTAGCTTTAAAAAATTTAAAAGAATATGGCTGTAACATAATTAATGAAATCAATTATCAATGTTGGAAATAAGTACACTACTACAAATTAAAAACAATCCCATTCCCTTAATCCAGGAGTTAGGATTGTTTTTCTATTTAATAATCGTGTGTAACCCAAATGTACATACCGCCTCCTATGCCATCCTCAAATCCATCAAGACAACATAATATTAAAATACCTAAAGCGACAGGTATGATTAAAATCGTAATGCAAATCAAAATCAAAAAGAGTACATATAGCTGGCGTAAAATGATGAATATTGCTGATAATCCTGCATTATAGAAATAATAAATCCATACAACTGCCGGAAAACAAAACGAAAACCATACAGCCCATGGTTGAAAATAGAACCAATCACTCGCAACCATAAATGGAAAAATTAAACCTGCAAGATATAGAAAAACAATGAATCCATTAAATAATGGCACATCATAATCGAAATCGACATCATACAATTGTTTCCCAATTTGCCCTCCTATAAAAGAAAAAATTGCGCCATAAAATGCAAAGAAAATAATTAACCAAACAAATCCAAGAATGCCATTGTGTAACCAATCATGGCTTGATGATAAAAACAAAAACCCTGCTACATCATGAAACAGCGCTTCTGGACCAAAATAAAGCAATAATGGCACAAACATCACCTTTTGCATAATAAGCCATAATCCAGACCACAATCCGAAATAAAAATCCATACTTTCCCCTATTAAGTTTATATACGCTCACTTCTTGTTTCTATTATAATCAATTTACCATTCATTATCTATAACAAAAAATAAATGCATATTCCTATGCACTTATCCATTTTTTTATTTCAATTAAATCATCAACAAATTCATCTGCCAAAGATTGATCTTGATTATAACGCAAGTCTCTTTTGCCTATAACCTTAATTTTAGCTCTTTTAGCTGCTAAAATACCTGAATAAGAATCCTCGATTACAATACATTCCTCAGCTTTTACACCTAAATTTTCTAGAGATACCAAATAGATTTCAGGATTTGGCTTACTTTCTTTAAATAGATGTCCTGACAAGATACTATCAAAATAAGCGTAAATATCTAATTCTCTTAACACTTCCTCGATATGTTCCATTGGACTTGATGAAGCAAGACCAATTTTTAAACCAAGTGATTGACAATAAGTTAAAATCTCTTTGACATGTGGGTTTACAAGTTTCATATAATCAGGCTTAATACGTTGTGCATGCGCCATATATTCATCATAAAACACATCGACATCTTCATAGAAATCTTTAATACTTGTTTGTATAATTTTAAAACTATTTTGTCTACTTAACCCAACCATTTCGCCAAAAAAGTCATCCCTAATATATTCAAACCCCTTATATGCGATAAATTCTTTCAGTCTTTCCATATAATAGGGTTCTGAATCTACAATTACCCCATCCATATCAAATATAATTGCTTTTAACATAAATCCTCCTATAATTGAAATATGATCCCTAAAAAAGCACACCCAATAATGACTAAGATTGGATTCAACTTCACTTTTTTATGAATGATAAATAACCCTATCAACACAACCCATGCATGCCATTGGATAAAAGTTAGACCACTTTCTTCCACATTAAATAAAGTCAATACAAAAATATCTAATACAGCTGCTAAAATAAATCCGACAACACTTGGTCTTAAGCCATTAAATGCATACTGTACCCATCTATTCTTTTTAAATTTATCAAACATGGTTGCAATGATACAAATGATGATAATACTTGGCGCAACCAAAGATAAACACGTTACAATTGCGCCTACAAGACCCGCATTATGATATCCAACATAGGTTGCCATATTGACACCCATTG
>JAWXUG010000012.1:0-19660 GCA_044432885.1 Erysipelotrichaceae bacterium
GGAATTTCTTTATAAATCGGCATAGGATTAGGGAATACGAATGCTTTAATGAATTCACTACTCTTTATTCCAATGTTTCTTATTAATAAAAAAAGTATAAATATTGGTACTTTCATTAATATGTTTTGCATTGGATATATTGTTGAATATACCTCGCTATTTCTAAACTTATCATTAGGACCTATATCTTTAATGATTAGAATTGTATTATACTTATTTGCCGTATTGATTCTTTGTGTAGGTATTGGGATGTATCTAAGCACCAACTTAGGTCAAGCACCATGGGATGCTGTTGCATATTTAATCATGCAAGTTAGAAAAAAAGGAAATTACGCTAAACTTAGAATGTTACAGGATTTAAGTGCCCTTTTTATCGGTTTTCTGTTGGGTTCTGTGGTAGGTGTTGGCACCTTCATTTTGGCATTTAGCTTAGGCCCTGGAATCAATTGTTCAAGAAAGTACTTTGAGAAACTTTTATAAAAACAGATAATATGATAAACTATACTTAATTATTAAGGGGGAAACAATGATGAAAAAAACACTAGCAGATTACACCTCAATCATTAAACAAATGAAAGCTGATGCACAACAAAAAAATTGGCTTTATATCGAAATTAATGCCTACGAATTAAATCAGGAAATTGAGCCAAAAGTTTCAAATATTAAAGTTGCCGCACAAGCAATGCTTGATGAAATGTTAGAAGGAGATATCTTTATCATAACTCCTAAGCTAAAATCAAACTTATCAAAAGACTTACGGTTACGTTATTATTGCGATAATTTAGATCCTTCAAGAAAAACATACAAAGAAGTGATGATGTAAAAAGAAGCTGTTATCGAAAGATGGCAGCTTTTATCTTTTATTGTATATAGGTTTTAATACATTTATTTCAATGGTTTCACTAAAAACAATTTCCATCAAAACACTTATGGCACGATCTTTATGATCATCATATAAGAATTGTAGCGTTTTAATACGCATTTTATGTTTGACTAACTCCGTACAAATATCATTTAAATAGCTAGCTCTATGGACTAAGTAAAAACGTCCATTTGATTTAAGTAAACGTTTTACATGTAGCATAAGTTCACACAATGATAAGGATAATTGATGTCTTTGATTTTTTAATAATGAATTTTTATTCACTAAATCCCCTTTAAAGTATGGTGGGTTACATACAATCACATCAAATGGTTCATGTTGAAAATCTTGAACACTACTTATTTCTGTATGTACATCCATACCATTAATAAAGAAATTTTCTTTTGCTAATTTTATTGCTTCATCTAGTATATCAATGGCATAAAAATAAGCATTAGTCTCTTTTTTAAATAGAAGTAGCGCTCCATTATTAGTCCCTATATCTAATATAGATTCATTTTCATTTAATTGATAAAAATGTCCTAGCAAGGTCGTATCCGTATTAACTCTAAACATTGATGAGTCTTGATATAAATAAATTTTTGTGCCATTTAAGTAATCATAGGTTTTCATTATGTACCTCTTTAGTAAGTTTAAACCAAAACTTGGCTCCTTTTTTTAGATTTTGCGCTCCATAAGTTGCATAATGTGCTTCCAAAATACCTTTTGAAATCGCTAAACCTAAACCTGTACCTTTTTCTTTTCTTGCGAACTGTTTATCAATTTTATAATAACGATCCCAAATATAAGGTAAATCTTGTTCATTAATACCTGTGCCATTATCTATTACCTCAAATAATATATCTTCCTCTGTTTCTGTTAATAAAATTTTAATTTTTGAATTATAAGGAGTATGTTTAATTGCATTTGAAATGAAGTTATATATTACTTGAGATAATTTAATATCATCTGCGTAAACAATGACATTACTGTCTAAACACATTTCTAATTCCAGCTCATTTTCAACTAAAAGAATACTAAAAGATCGAACAATTTCCTCAATTTTATAAGTCAAATCAAAATTAATGCGATTTAAAATAACGACATCAGCTTGCATCTTAGATAAAGTTTGCATATCAACAATCAAATGATCTAAATAATCTACTTCAGCAATAATGACATCAAGATGTTCGTTTCTTTTATTTGGATTATCTCCTGAAATATCTTTAATCATTTCAGCATAGGCTTTAATCATTGTTAAAGGTGTCTTAATATCGTGGGAAACATTGGCAATTAAATCTTTACGCAACTGATCTACCTTACTCAATTTGAAGGTTGCATCATTTAAACTATCTGCAAGTTCATTCACTTCACTAAAAGACTCACCATAAAAAGTAGTATCATATTTTCCTTCAGCTAACCTTTTGGCACTATCTTTCATATCGACAATTGGCTTAGATAACCTTGAAGCAATATAAATAGATAAAGCTAAAGCAAAAATTAACACTATAATTGTAAGATAAATATATTGTTCAAGCACAAAATTCACAATTGATTCTACCGGCTCTAAAGCACTATTTACTAATAAATAGTAATTGCCTAAATTGTTTTCTATCTTCTTGCCATAAATAATCATTTCTTGATTACTATAGTCATTCATCAATGTTATTGATTGTTCACTTTCCTCGTTTAGTAAATCAACAAAGTACTTCCCGTCTTGAAATGGAACAAAATTTTCATCATCAAGTTCTATTTCATGAGCTAATAAACATCCTTCACCTAAGCTATCTACAGAGTATATGATATTACCAACTTCATTATAAACAAGTGCACATACATTATTATTAACTGATAATTGAATGGCACTTTGTAGATTATTTTGATTTATATAATCATCATCTAAAATATAACTTTGTATAAGAGAAGCAACATTTTCAATGGTTTGCATTTTGCTATTACGATAGTATGGCTGGATAAAAGCAATTTGAAGCATCCCCAACATAAAAACGACGCTAAATGCGAATAAGAAAAAATAGCGACTTATCGTAAATCTAATCCCATTAAAATTAAACTTCAAATTTATAACCCATCCCTCTTACAGTAACAATCATATCTCGATATTCACCTAAATTATGTCTTAACATTTTAACATGAGTATCAACCGTACGATCATCTCCTGAATAATCATAATTCCAAACTTCGAGTAACAATTGTTCACGTGACAACGCAATATCTTTATTGATTGCAAGATACAATAATAAATCAAACTCTTTTGGAGTCACATTAATCCTTTGCCCATCAATTGACAAAACGCGCCCATCAACATCAATAGAAAGTCCTTTAAAACTTAGAATTGTTTTCTTTGCCCCTTTATAACGTTCAACAGCAACTTTAACTCTTGCCATTAACTCCTTAGGTGAAAAAGGTTTTACAACATAGTCATCAACCCCTAATTCAAAACAAAACAATTTATCATGTTCCTCATGCCTTGCACTTAACATGATAATCGGAATATTTTTATCTTTTTTGATTTGTTTACAAGTACTAAACCCATCTAAATTAGGCATCATAATATCAAGAATGATACAGTCAAAGTCATGGATTTCAACTAAAGATAAAGCTTCAAACCCATCCTTTGCCTCTTCTACTTCATATCCCATCATCAGCGCATATTCTTTTACTACTTCTCTAATTTTCATTTCATCATCAACAATTAATAATTTAGCCATGATTTCCCTCCATATTCATAATTCCTATTTTTTTCACTATACATGATCCTTCTTTTTCACACAATCCTTCAAACAAAATATAGTTTCCCTTAACAAGCAGCGGTATAAATCGTTCAAACTTATCTGGCATAATAACTAAATCCATTTCACTTGTATCATCTTGAATGAGCACAAAAGCCATCAATGTTCCTTTTTTAGTACGATGTTGTTTCACTCTTTGAATACACCCAAACCCTTTTATAGGTCCAAAACGACTTTTTAATACTGTAAATGGTTCAGTAGTTATTTGATAAGCTGTTTTAAGTTGTTTAATGGGTGAGGACGAAAAATAAAATCCTAATGCTTGTTTTTCTCTTTGGCTTGTTACATATTTGTCATCACTTGCAACAACCATAATTGGTTTTGATACTAAATTAAAATCAATTAATATTTGCTCCTGATGTTCTATACGCACCAAATCAGCATAATTCATTGCATCATCTAATGATTTCAACATACTATGGCGATTTATGTTAAATTCATCAAGAGCACCCGCATCAATTAGCGCTTCAAATGTTTTCTTATTCATTTTGTTTGCACACATTCTTACAATAAAATCATAATAATCAACAAATAAGCCTTTATCACGTTCTTGTAAAATATTTGTAATGACTTGATTCCCTACTCCTTTAATTAACGTAAAAGGAAGTCGAATACTAGAGCCATCTATTTGATACAATCCATTAGTTTTATTAACACTAATGCCTAGAAGTCCAATGACTTCTTTGGCCTCATAAATGTATTCACTCGTTTTACTTTCACTTGATAATACACTGTTTAGCAAAGAACGATAAAATTCAAGCGGATAATTAACTTTTAAGTATGCTAGTTGATAAGAAACCAATCCATAAGCTACTGAATGCGATTTATTAAAACCGTAATCAGCGAATTTCAAAATTAAATCATATAAATTAACCGCTACTTCATAAGTATAATGATGTTGAATACAACCATCAACAAAATCTTTTTGTAGACCTTCAAGTTCACTTTTTAGCTTCTTACTCATTGCTTTTCTTAATATATCGGCTTTAGCTAATGTAAACCCAGCCATTTTTTGTGCTATTTGCATAATTTGCTCCTGATAAATGATTACACCATAGGTTTCATTTAGTACCGGTTTTAGATCAGGATGCAAGTAAGTAATCGATTGAGGATGACTTCTATTTTTTATAAACAATGGAATATTTTGCATCGGTCCTGGCCTAAATAAAGCAATCGTAGATGCAACATCAATAAATGTTTCAGGCTTTAAGTCCTTTAATAACTTTTTCATACCACTTGACTCTAGTTGAAAAACTCCTAAAGTATGTGCTTTTTGAATCAATTCAAATGTTTTTTTGTCATCTAATGGAATCTTAAAAATATCAAATTCTGGATGACCATGTTGGATAGACTTACTAATCTCGTCAATAATAGACAGATTTCTTAAGCCTAACAAATCCATTTTAATTAATCCTAAATCTTCCAGATATTCCATTGTATATTGAGTAACACTCATCCCATTTTCTACTTCCATAACAGGTACAACATCCGATAAAGGAAGATCACTAATGACAATTCCCCCAGCATGAATAGAAGTATGTCTTGGGATACCTTCAAGTTTTAATGAAGCTTCAAACAATTCTTCAAAACGTTTTTCACTATGAATTAACTGCCTAAATGGCGGATGTTCATCATATGCCTTTTGTAAGGTTATTTTTAGAGTATTTGGAATTGATTTACATATCATATCTGTTTTATAAAGTGGAATATCATAGACTCTAGCAACATCTCTTATAACCTGTCTTGCTGCTAATGTATTAAAGGTAACGATTTGGGCAAAATGTTGATTCCCATATTTATGAAGCACATACTCAATCACTTCTTGTCTTCGATTGTCTGGAATATCTAAGTCAATATCAGGCATCGATATACGTTCAGGATTTAAAAAACGTTCAAATAAAAGACCATATTCAATAGGATCAATATGAGTAATACCCAAACAATATGAGTCCAATGAACCGGCCGCACTTCCCCTACCTGGTCCTACATAAATACTTTTAGATTTAGCATATCTAACAAAATCATAGACAATTAAAAAATAATTTTCAAAATGCATGGACAAAATAACGTCTAACTCCTCTTTTAAGCGTTTTACATAAATTGGAGACACTTGATTATTAAGACGTTTTTTTAAGCCTGCAATACATAATGCTTTTAAGTAGTCTTTTGGATTTACTTGATCTTTCATTTGAAAACTAGGTAATGTTGTTTTAGGATAGGTCATTGTAACATTACACTGCTTAGCTACTTCAATGGTTTTAGTGAGATCGTCGATATCATACAACGCTTTCATTTCCTCAATACTTCTCAAATATCGTCCATTTGGAGCAATTAATAACTTGTTTGAAAAAGTTAAATTTTCTTTAATTCCTTTAATTATTTTATATAGTATTTGATCATTTTGATTTAAGTAGTAAATTTTACTTAAGGCCATTGTTTCTATAGAAAGTTGCAAGCATTCTTTTTTCAATCCTTCATTTTTCATTTTAAAAAATGGCGCATCATTATAGGAGATGGCAACAATAAATTCATTGAATACCTTTTGAAACATTTGTAAGGCACTTCTCATTTGCGTATTATCGTCATAAAACTTTTCAAGATACCCACCTTCACCATACACCACTATAAAGCAATCATGATGATAGTTCTTAAATTCTTCAAGTGTTAAAATAGAATGATTTTGATATATATAAGATGAACATTTCATTAAATTAATAAATCCTTCATCACTTTTTGCAAGCAACAAGAAAGGAAATGCTTCATCTTCAATTAGGACTTCTACTTCAAGGCCATAAATGCCCTTCATTTGATACTTTTTACAGAGTTTATAAAAATGCATACAACCATGCATACTTTTAAAATCTGTTAATGCAACACTAGTATATCCTAATGATTTACTAGCTTGTATATATTCTTCAAGGTGAATCGGACTTTGCAATAAGGAGTAATAACTTCTAAGATGTAATTGTACACACATATAACAACCTCCTTTTAAACATTTTATCATATTTAAGATTTTCTTCATGTATTAATTAACTATCTTTTTAAATTTTGTAAAAAATTATGGTAGAATAATTACAAGGAGTTTTTTTATGAAGATATTGATGCGACGTTTTTTTGCAGGTTTTATTATAGTAATTATTTTAGTTGGTATTGCAGTGGCAGGTATATGTGGGTATGTAGGCTATCAAATATGGGAGCAAACACCTGAGTTAGAACTTGAACTTTTTGATTCGACAGATTCTACAACTATCTATGATCAAGATGGTCAGGTGATTACAGAATTAGGGGTATATATTCGCGAGAATATTAGTTATGATGATATGTCAACCTCTATTATTGATGCCTTTGTAGCCGTTGAAGATTCAAGATACTTTGAACACTTTGGTTTTGATATCCCTCGTTTTACAAAAGCCATTTTTGAAAATTTGAAAACAATGAGTTTTTCTCAAGGTGGAAGTACGTTTACGATGCAACTGGTTAAAAATACCTACTTCCAAGTAGATGATGATGAAAACTCAACTTTGGCTGATAAAACAATTGAAAGAAAAGTAATGGAAATATTCTTGGCGTTAGATTTAGAAACACAAATGGATAAAGAGACTATTTTTGAAAAATACTTGAATAAATTAAATTTTGGAAGTAATATCCGCGGAGTAGAGAAAGCAAGTGAGTATTATTTTGGCAAAAGCGCAAGTGAGGTTACCTTAAGTGAAGCTGCATTATTAGCTGGAATCATTAATTTACCTAACCAATATAACCCTTACTATTATTTAGATTACGCGACAACCCGTCGAGATGAGGTTTTAGATTTAATGTTGTATCATGGTTATATCGATGAAACAGAATGTGCTTTAGCTAAATCAATTAAGGTTGAAGATTTATTAAGTGGTATTTCAAGTTCTGTTGTATCTTCTAATAGCACTCATCAAAGCTATGTAGATGCTGTTGTTGATGAAGTCTATGCACTCACTGGACAAGACCCATATACAACACCGATGAAGATTTATACCTATATGGATTCTGAAATTCAGGATGAAATAGAAAAAATACAAAATGGAGAATATGAAGAAATTCAATTTGAAAATGACTTAAAACAAATTGCGATGATTACTATTGATAATCAAACGGGCGCAATACTGGGTATTGGTGGTGGCCGTGACTATGAAGGGGAGCGCGTCTTTAACAGGGCTACAGACATGTATATGCAACCAGGCTCATCCGTTAAACCTTTCTTAAACTATGCCCTTGCATTTGAATACTTAGGATGGGCCACAACCCATGTGGTAACTGACCAGCCTATTGTATATCGAGGTACAGACATTCCGATATATAATTTTAATAAACAATTTTATGGAGATGTAACCTTGCAATATGCCCATGGTCTATCTTTAAATACACCGGTTATTCAATCGATACAAGAAGTTGCCGATCTCGTTGGTGCAGATTATATTGTTGAATATTTACAAAGCTTAGGTTTTTCTAAGGTAACAGAGAGTAATTTTGATTTAGGCTTTGCAATTGGAGGCTCTTCTTTTACTACAAGTCCTAAAGAATTAGCTGGAGCTCATGGAATGTTGATGAATGAGGGATATTATATACAACCACATACGATTCAAAAAATTGAATTTGAAAATGGTGACGAATATATTGCAGAATATGAAGAAGTACAAGTATTAAGTGCGGAAGCCGCTTATCTTGCCTCTACTTTGACTAAAGATTCAGTAGAAACCAATTATGGAAACTATATGCAAATTCTTCAAAGCCCATATACTGTATATGGAAAAACAGGCACAAGTGACTGGGGCGAAGAAGGAAGTTATTATAACATCCCAGAAGGAGCAGCAAAAGATCGCTGGATGGTTGCCTCGACTACCCAACATACGACGGTCATTTGGGAAGGATTTGATCAAGGTGTACTTGATGAGAAAACTTGGTTGGATACCGAAGATGCTGTATATAATATTCGTGGTAAAGCATTAAGAATTATTTTAGATACCTTATATCAAGATGAAGAAGATTATCCTGAAACACTTAGCCAACCAGAGGGTGTTGAAACAATCACCCATGTACGTGGTACTTGGCCATATGCATCAACTGCCGATGGAGTGGGAACTTCTGTTACAGGACTTATAAAATCAGAATTTAATGAAGTTGTTAGTATTTATTCAACCACACCATCACTTACTGGTGTTAGCATCGTTGCTAATCGATTTGATGATGGTTCGTATAGAGTCGATTTTTCTGGATTTGCATACCAAGATGATTCAGGAACATGGAAACGTAATTTCGTGTTAGAAGTGCCTGATTTAACCATTACAGCTACCGGAAATGTATATTTCGATTACTCATGGATTTATGGAACACCTAAATTCTATGTAACTGTATATCAAAATGGTGTCATTGTTAATGAAACTTCAGGTGAGAACTCAACTGTCTATGGATGGTTAGATCCAT
Organism: Erysipelotrichaceae bacterium; assembly: GCA_044432885.1. GTDB lineage: Bacteria > Bacillota_I > Bacilli_A > Erysipelotrichales > Erysipelotrichaceae > CAYJNO01. The sequence continues at coordinate 9,130 of JAWXUG010000012.1, forward strand.
CTGTCCAAGGATCATTGACTGCGTGTGGGTATTTCCAATACGAAAATGGTGGCACAAGTTCTCAAACATGTACTGATATGAATTAAAAAACAAGGACTCGATTTAGAGTTCTTGTTTTCTCTTTATTTAGTTTGTTTTAGTCTTCCTTTTTTAATTCACGTCCCATTAAGTCAAGTATTGCATCACTTGGCTTTTTATTTTCAAATAAGGTTGCATATACTTCGTTTACAATAGGCATAGATATACCCTTTTCTTTTGCAACGTGATAAACAATTTCAGCACTTCTTATTCCTTCAACTGTCTTTTGATTATTTTTTAAAAATTCTTTAGCATCATTTGCTTTCCCAATTTGATACCCAGCTTGGAAATTTCTAGAATGTACTGATGTGCAAGTCACAATCAAATCACCTACTCCTGTCAATCCTAAATAAGTTTCTAAATTACCTCCAAAATGCGTCCCATAGCGTACAATTTCAGCTAAGCCTCGGGTCATTAAAGCAGCTCTTGCATTATCACCTTGACCAAGTCCAGATAAAACTCCACTTGCAAGCGCGATGATATTTTTTAGCGCCACACCGATTTCAGCACCGACAACATCAGTATTGCGATATACCCTAAAATAACTATTTGAAAATGCATCTTGAACAATTTTTGCACTTTCATCATTTTTACTAACAGCATTAACTACTGTCAACAAACCTTCCACAACTTCTTCGGCATGAGATGGTCCAATTAATGAAACGACATCTCTTAAGTATTTTGGGTCCATCACATCTTCAATAACTTCGCTTAATCTTTTATAACTTACTGGGTGAAAGCCTTTAGCAACATTGACAACAATTACAGCTTGATGAATATAGTTTACCATTAGCTGACAAACTTCTTCGATTGCGATAGATGGAATAGCTAATAAAATAATTTCACTTCCCTCTATTTCACTTAAATCAGATGTAGCAGTTAATCTTTCATCCAAATAAACATCAGGAAAATATTTAGTATTTTGATGTTTTAAGTTAATTTCCTCAACATCGCTTACTTCTTTTCCCCACAATATAACTTCATGATTATTTCTAATAAGAACTTGTGCTAGTGCAGTTCCAAAACTACCACTTCCTAAAACACTAATTTTCATTTAATCCTTCTTCCTAGCTATGATTTGAATTGGTGTTGCAGTAAATCCAAATGCTTCTCTTAATTTATTTTCAATATATCTTTGATATGAAAAATGCATTAATTCAGGATCATTAACAAATAATACGAAAGTAGGTGGTCCAACCTTTACTTGAGAAGCATAATAAATTTTTAAACGTTTCCCATTATGCGTAGGTGCTGGCGTAACTAATTGAGCATCTAAAACGACCTCATTTAATACATTCGTTGGAATACGTAATGTACTATAGTAATAAGCATCATGAATCATTGGTAACAGTGTATGTACTCTTTGTTTAGTTAAAGCAGAAACAAAAGCAATAGGTGCATAATTTAAATATTTGAAATGTTCTTTAATTTTTTCCTCAATTAAATATGAAGTGTGCTGATCTTTATCTACAACATCCCATTTATTATAAATGATGATAATTGGTTTTCCTGCCTCATGCGCATACCCTGCAACATGTTTATCTTGTTCAAGAATTCCCTTTTCACCATCGATTAAAAATAAAATGACATCTGCTCGATCAATGGCACTCATTGCTCTTAATACAGAATATTTTTCGATATTTTCATACACTTTTCCTCTTTTACGTATCCCAGCAGTATCAATAACAACATACTCTTGGTTATCACTTTTAAAAGGTGTATCAATGGCATCCCTTGTCGTTCCTTCAATATCACTAACAATAACACGCTCTTGATTTAAAATGGCATTTACCAAACTGCTTTTTCCAACATTTGGACGTCCAATAAGTGCAAAACGTATCATACCTTCATAATCATTTTTCTTTTTTTCAGGGAACAATGCAATCACTTCATCTAATACATCACCAATACCAATTCCATGAACACCACTACACGCAATTGGATCACTTAAGCCTAAAGCATAAAATTCATAAATATTATTGATAAATTGTCCATCATCTATTTTATTAACTGCTAAAACGACAGGCTTTTGACTTTTCTTTAATAATTTACCAATGTACTGATCATCATTGGTCATTCCTTCTTTCCCACTAACTACAAACACAATAACGTCTGCTTCTTCAATGGCAATTTCAACTTGTGCTTTAATTTCCGTTTGAAAAGGTTGATCAGCTAATTGAATTCCCCCTGTATCAATCACACGGTATTCTTTCGTTAACCAATCTGCTTTCCCATAGATACGATCTCGGGTTACTCCTGGGGTATCTTCTACAATTGATAATCGTTCCCCTATTAACCTATTAAAAATTGTTGATTTCCCTACATTCGGTCGCCCAACAATCGCTACAACTCCATTTATCATGTTACTCTCCTTTTTGTTTAACAAGTTCAAATATAGTATCAACAACTTGCTCAATTGTCAAATTTGAGCTATCTATCAATACAGCGTCCTCTGCTTGAATAAGCGGAGAATGATTTCTTGTTGTATCCTGGTAATCTCTTAGTTCTATTTCTTTTTTTAAAACTTCAAAATCACTTGGAATCTTTTTTTCAATATTTTGTTGATGCCTACGATTAGCTCGTGCAAAAGCTGTTGCAGTTAAAAATATTTTTAATTCAGCATCCTTTAACACCACAGTACCTATATCACGTCCATCCATGATATAGCCTTTTTCTTTAGCCATTTCTTTTTGGCAATCAACCAAGTATTCCCTTACTTTTTTTAATTTAGAAACACTACTTGCTGCAAGTGACATCTCATTTGTACGTATTTCATCATTTAAACAAACACCGTCTAAAAGTAAAAATCCCTCAGGTGTAATCTTAATACTGGTAGTTTTTAACATCTCACAGATTGCTTCTTCATCATCAAGTGATAAATTCTTTGATAATGCTTTATAAGCAACGCTACGATACATTGAACCTGTATCAATATGAGCATAATTCAAGCGTTGCGCTAGTAATTTTGAAATAGAACTTTTTCCGGCAGCAGTTGGTCCATCAATCGCAATATTAATAGACATTAAATTAACCCTTTATTCATTAAAATTAAATAGATAATGACAGATAAAACTACTAACATAATTAATATAAGGACAACAAGAATGATGTTTAATATTCCACCTGTAGATTTATCATCATAATCATAATCATCATCAAATAGCTCATCTTCTTCTTCAGTTACTGAAATAGAAGATTTTGCCTTATCTTCTTTGTCATTTAATTTATAAACTATTTCTTCTTCAACTTTATTATTGATTTCGTCATCTTCACTCTTTGGATTATTTAGATGAAACTCAGCAAAAATATTTGTTTCCTTCTTTTCTATATTCTTTTCAACTTCTTGATTATCTGATTTAATAGTTAAATCATTTAAAATACTTTCTTCAAAAGAAACCTCAGCTTCATCATTAGAAGCCTGTAGTAATTTTTGAATTTCTAAGGAAATAGTATTATTAAGATCTGTTTCTTCGACAAATGGAATATCTAAAGGTTCATGGATGGCATCGGTATTTGCGATTTCTTCATCATTAAAAACTTCGTTAGCCATTGAAGCAATATGTTCTACATTACCAAATGGACGAACACTATTTGAACTTCTTAATTCTTTTAAAATATTCGCTTGTGTATCTTCATCTTGGATTAATCCTTGTTTTTTATTATAATCCTTAACCTCACTCACTACTTCATTTAAATAGTCTTTCGTTGGTTCTTCCACAGCAAATAATCTTGAAATAACGACTTCTTTTTCTCTAGTAGGTGTTGAAATCACCTTATCTTCTACTCGCTCAAACTGATCAGAATCAATCTGATTTAATTTATTCGCATATTGAGACAATTCTGGTGTTTCAATTGTTGTCTCTCTATCATTTTCAAGCTCTTCTCTTAACTGAGCATATTTTTTTGTTCTAGTTAACTTTTCCATATGAAAACCTCCAACCTTTACTATTATAGCAAAAATCGGAGGCATAAACACTATATTTTCTTAATTAAAATAGACATTTGCTTATAAATTAAAGCAACAATTACAGATACTAAACTTCCTTTTATTAAATTAAATGGTGCTGTACAAAATAATACAAATGTAAATGGGCTAGTTACTATCGGAAAGATTGCAGTACCCATCGCCACAAAGTCATCAATTGGTATATTCATTAATGTTGAAAATGCAGGTAGCAAAAAATATAAATTTGTTAATGCTCCGCCAATGGCCATACATACCGTTCCTACAACAAGACCTAATAAAGCCCCATTTCTACTTTTTAATTTACGATAAATCATTGTAGCTGGTAGAATTAAACAAAGACCTATTAAAATATTCCCTATTTCACCAACAAAGGCTGTAGAGGTTGGTTTTAATAATAATTTAATCACAATTTTTAAACATTCAATTACTACTCCAGCCAACGGTCCTAATGCAAATCCTCCAATTAAAGCTGGTATTTCACTGAAATCAATCCCATAAAACGGTGGTGCAATAAATGGTAATGGAAATTCAAATAGCATCAACACTGCTGAGAGTGAAGATAGGATGGCAATAATAGCCATATTTTTGACACTTAAAAACTTCTTTTCTTTCATATTTCCTCCTTTGGCCCAAATAAAAAAGCCTCTAACGAGGGCTAATACAAAAAAGTAAAAATCTACCCTTCTTGCATCCAGACTTTACTGTTGCCACTTGAATTTCACAAGTTCAACCACAAATGTGGCTCGCGGGGTTTACCGCCAGTCGGGAATTTCACCCTGCCCTGAAGTTTACTCTTTAATTATAAAACAAAATAAAAAAAAGTAAAGAAAAAGTGTCTTCCGACACTTAAGCTCTTGATGAATATTTTCCATCAGATGTTGAAACAATAATCATTTCTTCATTGTTGATGAACATTGGCACTCTTAATTCTAATCCTGTTTCAAGTTTAGCATTTTTTTGTGCATTAGTCGCTGTATCCCCTTTAACTGCTGTTTCACATTCAACAACTTGAAGGGTAACTTTATCAGGTAAGATAATCCCTAATATTTCTGCTTCATACATTGAAATAGACACAGTTGAGTTTTCTTTAATAAATTTCATTTCCCACTCAAGCTTATCTTTTTGAATTTCAATTTGCTCATATGTTGATGTATCCATGAAAACCAATGCAGTTCCTTCATCATATAAATATTGCATTTCTTTCTTTTCAATCATCGCTTGTTCTACTTTGTCTCCACCTGTGAAAGACATTTCATTAATTACGCCACTTCTTAAGTTGCGTACCTTTACCTTAACAATCATTTGACGCATTGCTGTTTTGTTATGTGCAATATCGATGACTACAAAAATATTGTTGTCTTTTTCAAAAGTTGTTCCTGGCTTTAAATCATTTACTATAATCATTTTACCACCATCCTACCCTATTTATTTTAAAGGTTTCTAGTATTTTGTCAATGACACACGTAATCAAATATTTCATTTTCGATTATTTCAACAACAATTTCTACATTTTGATAAGGATCTCGAATTGTAATAAAGTTATTTGTACAACTGATTTGATAGTCACCCTGATATGACTCATTATCATTTAACAATAAATAAAAACGTACTTCCTGAAGCATCTGATAATGAATACTCTGATTTTGTTTCATTATTTTTATATTTTCAATACTCATTAATTCTAAATTTTGAATTTGTATTGCTGCATCAATCCATGTCGTTAGATTTAGATAACATACTAAAACTAAAATTAAAATACTTCCTTTAATCATAAAGCAAACTCACATCCCTACATACCAAATCTCGACAATAATTTAACTGATAATTCTCACAGTCAAAGCTACCACTTATATTCTCAAGGACTACTAAACTTCCATGGCCTATAATTAATCGATTATTCACAAAATAAAGCGTTCTTTCCTCTTGTCTATAAACATAATCAATAGATTGACTACTACAAGAAATGACTTTAGATATCATCAAATGTTGATTTAATTTGTAAAGCATGATTTCGTCTTGGATCCAATCAAAATGTGTCTCTATAGTTAACTGCATCATAAGCAATAGTTCAATATGGACAATCATTCCTATAAAAAATAAACCCAAAAGGTAATCTAATAGAATTGAGCCTTTATTTGAATTGTAAATATTCATAAATTAATATATGGGTTTTATTACAATGAAAATAATAAAGTGATAAAGTTGTAACACTCATTTGTAATATCATGATCGCAATTAACACCTCTATAAGTATATACCCCCTATTCGACACGCAAATTACCAAACCCTAAGCGAATAATATATCTCTTATTTTGATAAGATAAACTCATCGCTTGATTGATTCCTCCTATTTCATTAAAATATAAACCACTTTGAGAAAATATAGGATGTGCATCACTCAATGAAGTGAATTGTTGGTTGACAATAGATTGTGTATGTAGATAATTGTATAATGCTTCTATTTGCTCATTATCTAACGGATAAATCCATATGCTTGGAATAAATAAAAGACTAACTACACTACTCACAAATAATACTACAAGCATTTCAAGTAAGGTATATCCATCATTGTGCATAAGCTTGTCCATTGAGTAAAATAATATTTTTGCCATTTTGACAAACCAATTGACTCTCATTAATGAGTTCATCATAGACCAAATCTGCCATGGAATTTGGGAAAATGTCATACTTCAATCGATATTGAATGATTGCTGAATCGATGATTTTAAGTTGCGCATCACATCCTTTTTCATCGACAATTTCTAATACTTTTTGTATGTTTGGTATTGTTAATAAAAAAATCACCGTAATAATAGATAATACAACAATCATTTCTAACAAAGTAAATCCTTTTTTCATCTTACAACCTCTCTATCATTTGAATAGGTAGCAATAATATTTGATAACTAATAATCATAATGCTTCCTATTAAACCATAACTAAACACTTGAAATAATTTGGCCAATCTTTTAAAAAATACCATAAAATAGGTTTCTAATTGTTGCAAATACGTACCTAACATTGTTTCTAACTGATGAGAAACTGTTGCAAGATGGATAAATCTTCTTAGTTTTTCATCCAAATAACAGTTAGAAAGCGCCACTTCAAACTCCTCTCCCTGCTCCAACAAGATTCGTGTATGATAAGATAGAAATACAACCATTACATCGTCAAATGTTGATAATAAATCAAGAGTTTCTTTACTCTTTAAACCAGCACTGACACAGTGTTTATAATACAAAATATAGTGATAAGTAAACCATTTATTAAGAATAGGAATTGGGAAATATTTTGATAAAACAATGTACAATAATACTTTATTTTGTTTATGACGTATTGCACATAAACAAAATATAAAAATAGTAGACGCAATTGCTAGTACAAGGATCATGCTTCCAAGAATATTTTTCATCATCATTAGCGTATTTTGATCTTCGTAAAGACTATATACTAATTGAGCCATTTGATCTATACCAACAAAATAAAAATAAAGAAGTGCTACTATGGAAGCAACTAATAACCATAATGGATAAATGAGTGGTTGAAGTAATTGATTTTTCATTTTCTTTTGATGGTAATGCAAGTTAACACTTACTTCTATAGCTTTTGAAAAAGAAAGTAGCTTACAAAAATTAACAAGATAGTTTCTAATTTTATTTGTGATGTAAGGGTTTATACTTTCTTCGATTGATACTCCCTGTTCTTGTCTTGCAATAATATTTTTTATCATTGGTTGATTGCGCTTATCAATTAACATTTTTAAACTATCTTGTAAGGAGAATCCACTATTTATAAACATACTTAAATCTAATAAATTGGTTAAAGTAAATTTACTTTTTCTTTTGATTAGCAAGCAATTTATCGATGTCTTGATGCGTACGAGGAAGCTTTTTATTCGTATAATAATAGTGTAGCTTTTTTTCATCCAGAATTTCATAGATTGCCCTCCTTTTATAATTTTCATCATAAATTAACCTTTGATTTAATACGTACTTTAGTGTTTGCATTAATAACTGTTCATCCACTCCCAATTCATAAAGCCGATATAATGTTGATACAGCGTCATTTGCATGAATGCTTGCAAATACTAAGCATCCTGTTAAAGACGCTCTAATTGCCATATTAGCGGCTTCTTCATCTCTTATTTCTCCTATCATGATTATATCCGGATCGTGTCTTAAGATTTGTTTAATTCCATTGGCATAAGTAAGATTTTGTGGAAGATTAACTTCTAACTGAAAAAAAGAATCAACAAATATTTCAACAGGGTCTTCAATAGTATAAATCTTTTTATTAGACTCTTTTAATATTGTATACAAAGTAGTCGTTTTTCCACTTGAAGTAGGCCCTGAAATTAAAATTAACCCACATTGCAAATCTAATATATCTTTAAATAGATTTTTGTTATTAACGCTCTCTAATAAATTTATCGATGTGATTTTTGTATTTGGATTTAAAATCCTTAATACCCCATTGGTTTGTCCTCTGGAATACATTGTCGCAAATCTCAAATCTAATTTTTTATTTTTAACCTCAAATTTAAATTGTCCACTTTGGGGAGTTAATTGGTTACCGACATCCATATTTGATAAGTATTGTAAAAACGGTATTAACCTTTTGTCTTCAAAATTACTATCTATTGTAATTAATGTATCCGTTCTAAACTGAATACTCATCGATTTTTCATTACTTATGAAATGAATGTCTGTTGCTTTGTATTTTAATGCTTTTGCTAAAATATACTCTACTCTATCTCTCATACTTACCTCATACTGTTATAGATTTAAAATATTAAAATTCCTAAAAAAAATAACGATTTCTCGTCATTTTCTAAAATATGGATTATTCAATAATTCTTCCTGCATTGTAGTACTTGCTTCATGCCCTGGATAAATCATGTGGTTTGTTTGAATTGTTTTAAGATAATTTAATGACTGTCTCATTGCCCTTGATCACCACCATATAAATCAGTTCTCCCGATACTTCCTTTAAATAAAGTATCTCCACTAAACATATGATTTTCTATCACATATATTAGTGATCCCGGCGTATGCCCTGGTGTATGAATAACCTCAAACTGAAAATCTCCAATTTTTAAAGATCCTTCATATACTTCATTTAAAGGATGTTTAATAATTGCTCCATATGGACCTAACTGATTATACTTTATGGTAGTTGCAATTTCAATATCATCAGGATGCAGATAACACGGACAGTTAAATCTCTCCATAAGCTCATCAACCAAACCAATATGATCAAAATGAGCATGGGTTAATAGAATGGCTTTTAAAGATAAACCTTCTAATGCTTTTAAAATAGCCGTACTCTTTCCAGTTGGGTCAATTAATATCGCTTGTTCATTCTTTAATAACAAATAGCTATTCGTTTGAAAAGGTCCTTGTACAAATTTAATTATTTTCATTGTCATAATAAAAAAAGCCAGTATAGTGGCTTATTTTTTCTCCTTGTGAGTTGTTTTCTTGTTGCATCTAGAACAATACTTTTTAATTTCCATTTTTTCTGGGTTTTTTCTTTTATTTCTTGTTCCGATATAATTTTCTTCACCACATTCAGAGCATTTAAAGATAATATCGTCTCTCACTTTTGATTCCTCCTAATAATGCTTATACATAATATCATATCTTTTTTTAAATTGCTAGGCTAAATTTACGAGAAATTGAGCTAAATAAACTTGTGTTAATAAAACTTGTTCAAATCTAATAGTTTCCTGTCAAGTAGGCTTCTAAAACTTGATTGGTAATTGAAAGGCAAAGATTACTTTGCGTTTCTCCTCCATTCCATGCATTTGGAATAAGACAAGCGACACTAATTGTTGGCTCATCATAAGGAGCATAGGCAACGACACTATTGTGTGGAGCATCAATACTTTCTCCATCTACGACGACCGTTGCCTCAGCAGTCCCTGTCTTTGCAGCAATTTGTGTTTTTAATTCACCATAGCCATAACAAATACCATATGTGGTATTTACACAATCCCAAAATCCTTGTTGAACCCTTTGTATGGCTTCATAATTATCTGCTACATTTAATACTTCAACTTCATTTTCATATACTTTAATTTTAGTTCCAGGCTCATATGCAGCAGTTACAATTCTAGGCCTTAATTTTACACCATCATTAGCGATAGTAGCTATGTATTGCGACAGTTGCAATGTGGTATATGTATCATATTGTCCAATTGCATAATCAAGTATTAACCCACCTGTTTGGCTAATTCCTGTGTAACCAATCGATTCATTTGGTAAGTCAATTCCCGTTAAAATACCCAAGCCAAATAAAGAATAATAATTACGCATTAAATCAAAGGTACCTGATTGTACATAAAGACTCCCATCATAGGTATATACCGTACCAGCCATTCTCATTGCAATGTAAAACATATAGACATTGCTAGAACGAGCTAGGGCTTGAAGTTCATTTACAGAACCCATATTTTCCCATGAAGATTTCAGTTCAGTACCACTA